>LJCR01003150.1 GCA_001399705.1 Kouleothrix aurantiaca | reverse complement strand
GTACAGGCCCAGGCCCAGGCCTTCGGCGCGCCGCTCGCGCCCGCGTGCGTAGCGACGGAACAGGCGGCTGAGCTGATCGTCCGAGATGCCCGAACCCTGGTCGCGCACAGCAACCAGAACCTGCACGCTCTGTGCGTCCATGCTCCCAGGGATGCTGTAGAACGGGTGGTTGGCGGCGATCACGGCGGCAGTGTGCGTAGCCAGGCGCACGCCGATGTGCGTGCCGGGCGCGCTGTAGCGGATCGCATTGCCGACCAGGTTAGTCAGCACCTGGCGAATGCGCAGCGAGTCGCACACGATCTGCAGATCAGGGCCGGGCGCTTCCAGCTCGATCCAGCGGTCGCCAGCGCTGGGGCGCTGCTGCTCGATCACCTGCTCGGCCAGCGCAACAAGATTGACGGGCTGCACCTGCAGGCTGACCTGCCCGGCGTCGAT
Source organism: Kouleothrix aurantiaca (assembly GCA_001399705.1). GTDB lineage: Bacteria > Chloroflexota > Chloroflexia > Chloroflexales > Roseiflexaceae > Kouleothrix > Kouleothrix aurantiaca. The sequence goes on along the minus strand of LJCR01003150.1, from coordinate 261 downwards.
GCGCGACACGTCGAGAATATTGTCGACCATGCGCAGCATGTGCGTGACCTGCTGGGCCAGAATGTTCAGGCCGCGCAGTTCGGACGAATCTTCTTCGCCGCGCCGCTGCTCGCGCCGCACCAGCAGGTCGGTGTAGCCACGCACCGCCGCCAGCGGGCTGCGCAATTCGTGCGCGGCCACTGCCAGAAAATCGTCCTTGGCGCGTTCAAGCTTTTGGTTAGTCGTGATATCGCGGAAAATCGTCACCGCCCCGTCGATAGT
>LJCR01003148.1 GCA_001399705.1 Kouleothrix aurantiaca | reverse complement strand
GGTTCGGGTCGTCGGTTGGGATCGGCGCACTGGTAGGTGCAGGTACGCTGGTGGGCTCGGCGGCCTGCTCAGCCCCGCCACACGCGCTCAGAGCTATAGCTAGGGGAATACAAAGCCACAAATGTCGTCGCATGCCGTTCTCCAAAATTGCTTTCATACTGACGCTTGACCCTGTAACTATACCATGGGGAACAACTGCGCGCCGCCATGGTGCTATACTGGCGCGTAGGGTGCCGCCGACGGGGGCGCGCCATGTGTGAAAGGCGACCCGATGCCTCACGAACCACAGTTTGTGCCCGCCACGTCGCTCTCGCTCGATGCGCTGGCCGATCTGTTCACGCGTTCTTTTGAAGGCTACTTCTACCCGGCCACCGTTTCAGCCGAGGCGCTGGCGCAGCGCGTGCGTGGCGAGCAGATCGACCTGGCGCGCTCGGTGCTGCTGCAGGTGGATGGCGCGCCGGCCGGGCTTGCAATAGTGGCGCTGCGCGGCGGCCACGCCTGGTGCGGCGGCTTTGGGATTGTGAGCGCGCAGCGCGGGCGCGGGCTGGCCCTGCCGCTGGCCGAGGCTATGCTGGCGTCTGCGCGAACGGCCGGCGCGCGGCGCCTGAGCCTGGAAGTGCTCACCCGCAACGCCCCGGCAATTGCGACCTACCGCCGCGCCGGCCTGGAGCACGTGCGCGATCTCCAGATTCTGCAC
>LJCR01003147.1 GCA_001399705.1 Kouleothrix aurantiaca | reverse complement strand
CGGGCGTGTCGGCGTAGCGGTAGCGCCGCGCCCACGGGTTGCCCGGCCAGCGCTGCGCCAGCGGGGTGCTTTCCCAGAAGTACACGCCGCGCGAAGGGAAGCGCCGGCGCGATGACTGCACGCTGCCGTCGGGGTAGCGCAGCTGCGGCCCGACGGCAACCGCGTCGGGGTGGGCCGCCAGCCAGCGCACCAGCTGCGGGATGGCGTCGCCAACCGTCTCGGTGTCGGGGTTGAGCAGCAGAAAATAATCTGCTGGCGCGGGCGAGAAGTCGGCGCTCAGCACGCGCCGCAGGGCCAGGTTGTTGCCGCCCGCAAAACCCAGGTTCGCGCCCGACTCGATCAGCTCGACCTCGGGATGGGCGGCGCGCAGCATGGCGGGCGTGCCATCGCGCGAGGCGTTGTCGGCCACCACAATGTGGTAGGGAATACCCGCGCCGGCCAGCGAAGCGTGCGCCGTGCCAATTGCGCGGTCAAGCAGCTCGCGCGTGTTCCACGATACAATAATGATCGCCAGCGTTGGCATCATTTTGCCCCAGCGGGCCAGTCATCACTGGCGCCGGGGCCAATTTCGCGGTGCTGCCAGGCGCGCTCGGCGCTCAGCCCTTCCAGCTCGAACGGCGCGTCGCACAGACCATCGAGCCAGCGCAGAAATTGCCCCTGCTCCAGCAACTGCACCAGATGATCGCACTCGACCATC
>LJCR01003146.1 GCA_001399705.1 Kouleothrix aurantiaca | reverse complement strand
TGACACAAAATCATTTCGTCCCTGTACCACGCTCTTTTTGGGGTCTGGGGCAACGCCCCAGCGGCGAGGTGCAGGAGGCTGGCGGCAGCCTCCTGCCGCGGAGCGCGAGGGCGCGTAGCCCTCGCAAAAAGTCAGGCGCAGCCTCGCAAGAAGCCAGGCGCAGCCTCGCAAGAAGCCAGGCGCAGCCTCGCAAGAAGCCAGGCACAGGCGCGCGAGGGTGCGTAGCCCTCGCAGGAAGCCATGCGCAGGAGCGCGAGGGCGCGCAGCCCTCGCAGGAAAGGAACCCAATGCCACCACTTCCCGCCGCGCTCGAAGCGTGGGCAGGCCGCTGCGAACAGTTTCTCGCGGGCGCGCAGCACCCCGCCGACGCCGCGCACGACCTCGCGCACATCCGCCGCGTGGTCGGCACCGCCACCGCCCTCGCCGCAGCAGAAAACGCCGACCTGTGGATCGTTGTGCCGGCGGCATGGCTCCACGACTGCGTGATCGTGCCGAAAAACTCGCCCGACCGCGCGCGCGCCTCGGGCATGGCCGCCGACGCTGCCACCGAGTTTTTACGCGGCGCGGGCTACCCGCCCGAGTTCCTGCCCGGCATTCACCACGCGATCGAGGCGCACAGCTTCTCGGCGCGGATCGCGCCGCGCACGCCCGAGGCGCGCGTCGTGCAGGATGCCGACCGGCTCGACGCGATTGGCGCG
>LJCR01003145.1 GCA_001399705.1 Kouleothrix aurantiaca | reverse complement strand
GTAATAATGAGCGCGCTATTCGCCTATGACGGTGAGCGTGTTGACGAAGGCAACGATGTGCTGCTGCTGGGCTTCGGTGAAGAAGCGGTCGGCAGCGTCCATGCCGAAAGAGTCCATGGGCGCGACGAACAGGTCGTTGAGCGTGAGACGGCGGCGCGACAGAAAGACATCGCGCAGGGTCGTGAGAAAGCGCAACTGGTCGCCGGTGAAGTTCTGGCTGGTGGCGAAGTGCTCGAACTGGCGGCGCACGATGTCGGCGTAATCGGGGATGCCGGACAGCTCCCAGACCTGGCGCATGAATTCGAGCAGGCTGCCGACCTTGTAGCCGTAGGCTTTGCGAATGTTGCTGTCGTTCAGCTCGAGGTCGCCGGCGGCCAGATCGTGCTGAAGAGTGCGCTCCAGCGCAATGAGCTGCTCGTCGTCGAATGGCTCGCCGGCGGCGAGGGCCGCAATGGCGGGCTGGGTGTCGAGCAGATCGACGATGCGCTGGTCGACGCGGTTGCGATATTCCTTGATGTAGACCTGCTCGGTGCCGCCGCGCAGCAGGAGGTAGCCGCTTTGCGCGATGCTGTCGCCCAGATCGAGCGCGAGCGGGCTCCGTTCCTTGGCGCGGTGCTTGATCTGCTTGGCCAGCGCGGTGACGACGGCATCCAGCTCGGCGGCGGTGGCCTGGGCCAACTGCGGGGTGGAGCAGAAGG
>LJCR01003144.1 GCA_001399705.1 Kouleothrix aurantiaca | reverse complement strand
ATGCCCTTGCGCTGCGGCGAGGTCCAGTCGATTGTCGGGCGGCGGATGGCGGCGTCTTCGTAGCCCAGGCGGCACAGCACCATCAGCTCGAAGTCGTCGGGCACGCCCAGCAGCGCGCTCACCAGCGCCCATTTCTCGGGGATTTCCTGCGGTGTCGAGACGAACTGGAAGCCCATGCCGAACGAGGTCGCGGCCAGCCAGATCGTCTGGATCACCGCGCCGAGCGAGATCATGGTGTACAGCCCGGTCAGCTCTTCGGGCTTGTAAATTTCGCGCGAAAGGGCGATGCCCAGCAGCATGGGCGAGGTTTCGACCAGGCGGCGGGCGTCGTTGCCAAGCACATTCGGCACGCGCAGGGTTTTCATCACCGAGACGCCGCGCTCGGTAAAGGCGTATTTGGCGAAGGGCCGCAGCACCGAGGGAATATTGTCGATGTGGATGCCATCTTTGGTGGCGGCGGCTTCTTCGGGCGTCAGGCGGAAGAACTTGCGATATTGCAGGAAAAAGCGCCCGTCGTCCATCAGGTCGCGCATCGACTCGCCGGCCACGCGGCCAAGCGCGCGCCGCCGCTCGGGGTCTTCGACAACCACAAAGCGCCAGGGCTGCGAGTTGAAGTGCGAAGGCGCGCGTGCCGCCAGCTCGAAGATCGCGCGCTTGTGCTCCGGGTCGATTGCTCGGTCAGCGAACGCGCCGTTGGT
>LJCR01003142.1 GCA_001399705.1 Kouleothrix aurantiaca | reverse complement strand
GCACGCTGGCGCAGACACAAACTGCCACCAGTAGTGCAGTTGCCGAAGTGCGAATGGGGTCAGTTTCGAGCAGCAACAACACGCTGATGTACTTCGATGCCTTTAGCTCGAAGCGCTCGGTGGCGCCGCTGATCGGCCAGTAGTTCCCTGCTTTCCCGAGTGGCTGGGCGTGTGCGAAACGGTCGCGCGCGCCCAGCCACAAGCCTCCAAAAGGTAACGCATATGTTGCAAGCAAACCCACGCATGAAAACTTTTGCCAGTAGCCTTTTCCCATTTGTGCTGGTGCTTGGCGTCGTCGCAGCGGTGTATGGCTTCTGGTGGCGAACCGCCGCCCCGCCACCCGTGCTGGCCCCGCTGGGCGCGCCGCCGCCCACCAGCCCCGCGATCGAGGATCGCTGGGGTGTTCGCGTGAAGCAGGTGGGCGTCACTGCCGACGGCGGCCTGCTCGATTTCCGCTACCTCGTGCTCGACACCGACAAGTCGATGGCGATGCACCAGGACCCCACGACGCAGCCCTATATCATCGACGAGGCAAGCGGCGTAGTTATCAACTCGTCGCCCACCATGTCGCACAAACATATCCTCAGCCCGGGCCTGACCTACTTCGAGCTGTATCGCAACCCGAAGGGCGTAGTGAAGCCGGGCAGCATGCTGACGGTGGTGATTGGCGATTTGCGCCTGGAGCACCTGGTCGCGCAGT
>LJCR01003143.1 GCA_001399705.1 Kouleothrix aurantiaca | reverse complement strand
TGCCACTGCTGGGCACGCCCCACGCTAATGCGCTGCGCCGCGCCGCGCAGGGGCGCTACGACTTCGCGGCGCTGTTTCGCTACCGCTGCCTGGAGTTGATCAGCCAGCACCGCCTGGCGAGCTATGGCCTGCTGGCGAATGCGCCGCAGTTCGATGTGCTTGCCGACAAAGCGCAGGTCAGCGAGCGCTTTCAGCAGCAGCAGCGCGATGTTGGCCGCACCGCCGTGCGTGGGCTGGGCAAGCTGCGCGTGGTGGGCATGTTCGACGGCTACATGCTGCTGGCCGCGCTGGATGACCCGCTGGTGCGCGAGTTCCCGATCCGCCAGATCGAAGAGCGCAGCCAGGCGCGCAACACCAGCGTGCTGGCGCACGGCTACCGCCTGATTGGCGAAGCGGAGTACGTGCAGTTCGCGGCTGTGGTCGATGCGGTGCTTGACCGCTTGTTTGGCGCGGTGCTCGGCCAGCCGCGCGCGGTGTGGGAGCAGGACGCAACCTTTGTGGCGCTGTGAGTGGCGCGGGGAAAGGCGGGCATTCTGATGGCAGCTTCGGGCGGCACGCGCCGCGACAGCAGCATGGCAACACAGCGCCGCCTGCACCTGGTGCGCATGCTGCTGCGCGGTCCGGCCACTGCCGACGCGCTGATTGCGGCGTTGGAAGCCGCGCTGGGCGACGATATCTACCCCACGGCTGCGCGCACAGC
>LJCR01003141.1 GCA_001399705.1 Kouleothrix aurantiaca | reverse complement strand
CTACGCCAAGGCGATCGCCGCGCTCTCCTTCTGTGAGGGGGGGGTTCCCATATTTGGCCGCCGCTGGGAGAGCAGGCGCCCACCCACGCCTAATGGGGCGCGGGCCGTGCCCACGTTGCAGCCTCCCGCCGCGCGCGGCCGCACGCCATCAATACGACAACGGAGACAGACACGATGAGCACCACTACTGAGGCAGCGCCTCCCGTCGATCCCGCGGCGCAGCTCGCCGCGATGCAGGCGCAGATCGACACCCTCCAGATGCAGCTCGCGGCGTGGGCCGAGGCAGCCGCGCTTGATGCGGCCGAGCGCACCGCGCACACGCGCAAACTCGTCTGGTCGCTGCTGGACGCGCACAAGCTAAACGAGCGGGCCACGATGATGGCTGACGCGCGGCACGCCCAGCGCCAGGCCGAGCAGCGCGCTCTTGAAGCCACGCGCGACCGCGACCGGGCCGAGGCGGAGCTGCACGACCTCAAGCTGCTGCTCGGCGAGCTAGCCTGCCGGCCGATCGCGCGGCGCATGGCGGTGGCGCGCGAGGTCTGGGCGCTGGCCTGGAATACGCGCGACGTGCTCAGCATTGGCGGGCGCACCGGCTTTGACGCCGCCATGGCCCAGCTCGACATCCTGCTGGAGAACGAGGACTGGGATGGCCGGCCCGCGAGCTACCCGACGCCCGGCGACGACCCGATCCCGGCCGCCG
>LJCR01003140.1 GCA_001399705.1 Kouleothrix aurantiaca | reverse complement strand
GGCCGCAGATGCACCGCGCCAGCGCTCAGCAGCGCGGCGGCCAGCGTTTCGGGCGTGGTCATATCGGCATCCTTTCTACTTCACTTCCTCAAAATGCTCGACCGAGTAGCTCACCTCGTCGTCGACGGCATTGCTGATGTGGTCGATCGAAATCAGGGTCGGGTAGCCCAGCGCCTCGTCGTAGCGCACCTCCACGCGGTCAGCGCCCTGGTCGATCGCGCGCCGGCTGAGCACAAACAAGTGGTCGAGCGTCGCAACATCCTCGAAATCGGCCGCCGGCACGGGTGCACCAGTTTCGGCATTCGCCATGCTCAGCGCCGCGCCATCGCGCACTTCGATGCGCACGGGCTGAACAATATCGACCGGGCAGAAGCAGCCCTTCTGCACTACATAGCGGTAGGAAGGTGGGTGCTGCGCGGCCCAGCGCGCGCGCGCGGTTTGCAGCTGCAGGCCGGCGCGAAACGCGCCAAACTGCCAGACCGCCAGCCCCAGCAGCACTGCCCCAAGCAGCACAAAACCCAGCACGCGGGCGCGGCGCGGCGTTGTGTCTTCTGGTGTCATACGGCCCTACACTCAACGAAATCGCGCTATTATACCAAAACTCGGCCTGCTGCCGGCCAGCCGCATCCGCCCAAAGACGGATTGCGAAAATCGGGCAGGTGGGGTATTCTACCGCAGTGAATTGAAAACCAGACTCACTG
>LJCR01000313.1 GCA_001399705.1 Kouleothrix aurantiaca | reverse complement strand
GCCTTGCACAATTGGGTAGGCATTGTGGCAGCGGATTTCGCGAAATAGTTTTCCAAATGCTTCGGCATCAAGGGCTTTTCCCAGAAGCATTCCTAGTGCGCCATAGATCGCCGCGCCTGGTACGTATTGCAGGCTGGAGCGAAACTGTACGCCTGGTTTACGCTCGGGGAAGGCCAGCGGGCTAAGCGCCTCGATGGTAATTGGCACAAGCATTACTGGCTGCCTCCTTGGGTAAGTACGGCGCGAAGTGCATCTGCAAGCTTAGCTTCCGCAAGCTGTTCTCCGCCGAGGGTCAACATCACTTCAATATTTCCCCAGCCAAGGCCCCGCGACTTTGCGCCGCCCCACCGATCGGTGAACTTCAGCGCGGCCCAGAGCAAAGCCGCATACTGTTTGGCGTTTTCGTCGGGCAGATTGCCGGTAATTGCACGCTCATGGGCAAATTGCATCCCTTCGAGCGCAGTTTCCTGAAACAGCAGCCGTGCATCTTCTGCTACGCCGCGCCGCCGATTAATCGACACCGATGGCCGTATCTGGCTAAGTTCCTGGCGCATGCCATGTGCCTGTGAAGCCTCAACCACTATGGCGGGCAGATCGGCAAAATAGAGTGGCGAACGAAGATCAGGGCTGCCAAAGAGGTCGCGTACAATCGTAGGTTTTTCAATCGTTTCGTCAAATGGCGATGGAATATCTTCACCCATTGCACGCAGTAGCTGTTCAACGGCCCAGCGTAGTTTGCCTTTAAGCTGCGACCCAGGAATGAGCGGGCGCCCCCAGCCGTCGCGCACAATGCTTTTATCCGCGATTGTGCCAGCACTGCCGCCCGCGCCAACGCTCAGCGCGCTATCGAATGTGACTTTCAGGTCGATAACGAGAGGGATCATGCTTGCACCTCATCAGGCACCATTTCATAGGCTTCGAGCATATCGGCCCACATCGTTTCCCAGCCAGCTTTACCAACTGGCATCCACGGCGGCAGCTTGGTTGCACGCCCAGTCAGCGGCGTTTCCCAGCACCACGGCTGCTCGATATGGTTCAGCAGCGCATCGCCGTATTCCTGGCGAAGGCGCGTGCGTGTGTACAGGTACTCCATCACGCTGGGTGTGACTGCGCTGCCCGGTTCGGCATCGAGTGCGCGGCGCAGGCGATACAGCTGCGAGCGCGGCACATGTGCATTCTTGATCTCGCGTACCGTTTGGAGCAAACCGGCAAATTCGTGCCAGGTGTATGGTCGTGCTGTCAGCCGCCGCTTACTATCCCCACCATCGTCGCCCAATGCCTGACGGCGAAAGCTCTTGATCTTGTCGGTGACCATGGTGATCGACTTCATAACCATGAAATCGACCGCGCCGCCATAGAAGCCGTGTTTCACATTGTCTTTCGCAAGACCTTTGGCGTTCTTGAGCAATTCATCGACAAGGTCGCGCAGGAAGAAGATTGGCGCATTCTCCTGAGCGACAAGCACACCGGCCGAGAGGCCGATCAGCGGGATATAATTTTGTTTCTGGAACTCTGTGGCTCCCGTAAAACGCTGGGTATGCCCAGATATACTTAACGCATTTGCAGGCAGTTTCAGGCCGTCTATTGACCGTAATCGTTTTTCGATTTCAGCTTCGAAATACCTGGCAATTGAATCAGCAATATCCAGCGTCTTATCACCAGGCGCAATCACAAATAGGTCATCGCCGCCTATCGCCAATATTTCAAAGGGGTATAAGAATGGTCGCTCGTTATCATCAGGCGGCGAAGTAATGGGCTCAATATAACTGGCAAGCGCCTGGAACACTGCCAACCGTGCTACATCGCTTAGTGCTAGCGACACTTGCGCGTACTGCTTTGGCGTTGCCAATGTTGCTATCAAACGTCCAACATTATTGCCATCGGCATAGATAATACCCATGTACCCGCTTGATGCAGCGCCGATTTCATGAACGTCTTTAGCTGGGCGAATGCTCTTTAGTGCCACGTCAAGCTTTTGTCCAGAGCCAGGTAGCTCCAGTGTTCTCTGTGCGCAGAATGTGTCGGCACCTTCTCTATGAAGAAATGCTTCCCAACGGCGCTCCCATGACATTTGGCGTCCCCATGAAATGAGATCATTAGGGACCTGCCACCCTAAATCGCGCTCAAGATCTGTAATTCTATAAACATTGCCCTTTGCAATGCGTCCCGCAATGAGTTTTCTACCCGAGGCTTCACTGAGCGCACGCCGATCCGTGCCAACCAATGTTGTGACAGCAACTGGACGCACATCACTGCTTTCGCACTTCTCGGCCCATGGAATAAGCTCGTAGCGCGGCACGCTCCGCGTATCGCCATGGCTGGCGCGCTCATCGCGGCGCTGGTTCGCCATTGTTGCCAGCAAGGTCACAAGCTCACCAAATGTTTTGCGTCGGTAAAAGCGTTCCTCAAGTGTTTCAGCCTCATCGCCATAGTAATAAGATGCCAGGACCGCGCGTAGCTCTGGCTTGCCCCATTTTGCCTTGAATTCATCTATCCAGAAGGGTAGCGTGCTATCTTGTATCGACAGCCGTCCGTAGCGCAGTTCGAGCAGATTGAATGTTCCCGTTACGAATACACTGTTTGCAGTCAGGGTATGTTCGGTGTAGCAGCGCTCGGCGGCGGCGGCTAACTCTTCACCGAGTGCGGCAGGGGCAAAAGCGAGAAAGCCGCCGCCGCTTGCATAAATAATGCATTCTTCGGCAAGGTCCTGGCTGCCAAGTGCTTCACTAAGGCTATCGCGCCATAACCCACGCAAAGCAACGTCGTTTACCCAATCAAGCAGCGCGCTGGCTCCACGTATCTCGGGCAACTTCGGCGCTTCAAAGACATAGCCCTTGATCTTGGTTGCACCGCCGGCCACCAGCGCAATACGATCAGCTTCAGCCGGCAGCACCTGGCGAATTGCGTGCAAGGCTGCCTCAAGCTGTGCGCGATCTGGTTGATCTGGCAGTTTGTTGCCTTCACCAAGCACGCGCTGCACATGCTCTGTGAGAGCTTCTTTTTGTGCGATCAGCTCAGGCGGAGCCTTATGGAGCAAGCAGGCAACTACTGCCTCTGTAAATGTTTTCTCGGCCTCATGTAGTGGCATTGTCTTCATCCTTCAAGCAGGCAGGCGGGAACATAATCGCCCTGCTTCTTGCGATGCTCATAACATTGAATTGGGCCGCAGGCATTCAGTTGGGTGCCGATCAATACTGCAAGGCCAACCGGCACCGAAGCAAAGAGATGAATCGGACGACGCCGAATTCGGCCACGCACTTCTTTTATGACGTCGCGCACTTGCAACGCTATAGCTTTAGCGTGATCAGCGCTCACAACACTTGTATGTGGTTTTGTTAAATGCAATTGCACGCGGTGACCGATTGGCAGCTTAAGCGCCTCGATTGTTTCACCGACATCCTGGTCGATATCCCAGACAATACTCAACTCCACGCTTATTTCAGGCAAGTTGTCGTTGGCAATTTTGGGAGTTCCCACCAGCGGCGCAGTTTGGTCTGCCACTTTTTGTTTGAGTTTTGAGTGCCACCACTCGGACGGGCTTTGTTCAACCCATACATCGTAGGTTGATGTTGAAGGAAACGTGTGGCCAAATGCCAGCGCCGCAGTGATGTGCGCCTTGGCGCGCAGAGCAATGTCGCAAAGTTGCTCCTTTTCACAGACATGAAGCTGTTGTTGCAGGTTTGGCAGCAAGGTATCGTTCCAAGTGGCTTGTGCAGGCAAATTTGGCTCAAAATACTCCGACCAATCGATAGCTTTGGCGTTTGGAGTGTGTGGATTTGCGCCTGCACGAGTCCAAAAGTCAATGTTAATAGCATGCTCGGGAAGCATCGTTGCAAGTTTTGCTTCAATATCGCCGATCTGCTTATTAATAACTTGCAGCTCCATATCAATATGTGTTGGCGCGTGAATGCCAAATTGAGCTTTCCTTTGCTCCAACAGTGCTTTAGATCGTTGAAGGGTTTCGAGCAACTGTTGAAGATGTTCACGTTCGGGTGGAAGCATAAATTGTCCTTTTCGCGCATTTGGTATATGCAAATGTGTAGGTCCGTTCTGATAAACAGCCCGACTAATTCGATATGGCAGCTATCGTTTCCAAACCCTTCATAGCGGGTCAGCGCCTTCAGCCCGACGTCCATAGCTGGTCAGCAACTGGCTATCCCGAGTTTCCAAACCCTTCATAGCGGGTCATTGCCTTCAACTGAAGTTCGATAACGTGGTTGCACTACTTCAGGCGTTGTTTCCAAACCCTTCATAGCGGGTCAGTGCCTTCAACAAAGTCCGCCAGGACTACTACCAGATCGACTGGCCGTTTCCAAACCCTTCATAGCGGGTCAGTGCCTTCAACACGCGATTATGACGCTCGGACGTGAAGAATTGTACCCAGAGTTTCCAAACCCTTCATAGCGGGTCAGTGCCTTCAAC
>LJCR01003139.1 GCA_001399705.1 Kouleothrix aurantiaca | reverse complement strand
CTTTCAAACAGCACGCCGTCGGCTTGCTCGGTGAGCGTGCCGTAGCTGGCCGGGATCTTCTCGCGCAGCGCGCGCAGTGGCGCGTGAAACAGGATCTTGATGTGCCAGCGCGGCGCGGTGCTTGTCAGGCTTTCGTGCACGTAGGCCGCGACATCGAAATCCTCGGCACGGGTGAAGGTGTCGGCGCGCAGCTCCAGCGACTCAATCCGGTCGAGCCGGAACAGGCGAAAGCCTTTGCGCAGACAGCAGTACGCCACAAGGTACCACTGCGACCACCAGCCCGCCAGGCCGTAGGGCTCGACCACGCGCGCACTCATCTCGTCTTGCAGCGAGCGGTAGGTAATCGCAATGCGCCGGCGCTGCTGAATCGCCTCGCTCAGGTCGAGCAGGCGCGCGGCCGGCGGCGTGTTGCCGCGCTCGTTGGGCGACAGCACGAGGTTGTCGGTCATGGCATGAAGCCGCTCGCGCGCGCGTATTGGCAGCACGCGCATCACCTTCGCCAGCGCGCCTTCCACCGCCACCGACGGCTGTTCAAGCGCCAGCCACGAGGTGCTGAGCAAGCCCAGCACAATCGCGGTCGCTTCTTCCTCGCTAAACAAGAGCGGCGGCAGCTTGAAACCTGGCCGCAGCTGGTAGCCGCCGCCCGGCCCGCGCATCGCCTCGATCGGCATCCCCATATCCTGCAGCATGGTGATGTAGCGC
>LJCR01003137.1 GCA_001399705.1 Kouleothrix aurantiaca | reverse complement strand
ACATCGAACCAGTAGGCATAGCCCACAATCGCGCCACCCGGCTCGACCGCAAGGTAGCGCCGCAGCGGGCGGCGCAGCTCGGCACACGAGTCATCGAATGCGCGCCAGTCGTCGGCGTCGCGGAACTCGTAGTCGAGGGCGTACTGCGGGGGCGTGCTTGCGCCAATCGCCGCCAGCGCGGCGTAGGCGGCATCGGATGGCTCGAACGGCTGAATCTCGATTGCAATGGGCACGCAGGCACCTCTGTAGCGGCGAACACAGGCAGTGTACCACAGTTGGTGCCAATTGCCGACGACTGATGACCGGGCATGAACCGCAAAGGGCGCAGAGGGCGCGAAGGTTTGTTTGCGGGTTTCAGGTTTGCAGGTTGGAAGGTCGCAGGTTTGCGGATTGTTTGCCCAACCCCAAAACCCCAGACCCTAAACCCTCGTGCGGAAAGTTGATAGGTTCGTGCAAACTCAACATTCAACATTCAAAACTTGCAACCTGCAAACTCGCCCATTAGGCGCGTGCCGTGAGGTAGAAGAAATCGCGGGTGTCGGGGGCGAGGAACTGGCGCGTGTCGCCCACCATGTCGGCGAGCAGCTTTTGCGCGACGAGATGCCCGCTCGCGCCGGGCGCATAGGTAACGAAGCGCACCCACCAGCTATTTATGTCGAGCTGCATGGCGCGGCTGGCACCACCGCTGGCGAGCGCATTCGCA
>LJCR01003135.1 GCA_001399705.1 Kouleothrix aurantiaca | reverse complement strand
AGCTTGCGCTGGGCGACCAGCGCGCCGATTGCGGCGAACAGCAGCACCACGCCCAGCAGCTGGTCGCCCAGCGCAAGCTGCTGCTTGACATCGGGGATGCGCGCGACCCAGTTGGCGAGGGCCATACCATTCAGCATGAAAATCGCGGCGACGGCCAGGCGCGCGGGTCGTGGCGGCGCGGCCAGGGCAGATTGTGCGGTCATGTGGTCTTTCTCGCTATGCGTTCGGTTCCAGGGTTTTGATGAAATAGTAGGAGTCGTTGGCGCTGCTGGGATGGATGGCGTAGCCCATTTTGAGCTTGAGCGCGTAGTTCTCGGCGCTGCTCACCGGGCTGCGCGAACGAATCTGGTAGCAGCCCTGTGCGCGGCAATAATCGATCACATGCTCTTGCAGCGCCTGCCCGATATGCTGGCGACGCCATTCCGGCAGCACGCCAAATGCTTCGACATAGCCTTCGCGCAGCGGCGTGCCATCCGCGCCACAGATGGGAGTGCGCCCGTGCTCGCTGCCAATTGCCATAATCAGAAAGCGCAAAAAGCCCACGCAGCCAGCCTCGGCAAACGCGCCCAGCAGCACCGATTCGTCGGCGTAAGGCTCGGTGGCGGCGATATAGCGCGCCTGCCCAAGCTGCTCGGCCACTGCCAGCAGCGAGTCGTAGTCGGCGCTGGCGGGCTCGATTGCGCGAATTGTCACGGGCATGCGA
>LJCR01003138.1 GCA_001399705.1 Kouleothrix aurantiaca | reverse complement strand
GATCGATGGTGGGCGTGGCGGCACCATCATCAATATCGCGTCGATCGACGCCTTCCACCCAACCGGCAATCTGGTGCACTACGACGCTTCGAAAGGTGGCATGGTGATGATGACGCGCTCGCTGGCGCTCGAGCTGGGGCCGCGCGGCATCAGGGTCAACGCGATTGCGCCGGGCGGCATCCGCACCCCGGGCGCGGCTGCGCTTTCGGCCGGGGGCGGCCTGAACGCCGAGCAGCTGGCGGCACAGATGCGCGCTTTTACCGCGCGCCTTCCGCTTGGCCGCCAGGGCGAGCCCGATGACATCGCCAGAGTCGCGCTGTTCCTGGCCAGCGATGCGGCCGCCTACGTTACCGGCACAACGCTTGTGGTCGATGGCGGCTACCTGCTTGCGTAGTGCGTTTTCAGCGCAGGGGCTAGGTGATGTGGAATGGAGGGTGGCGATTGCAATGCCGAAGGTCGCATCGCTTGCTTGTTGATATTGCACCAACGAACAAATATCGCAGCTACGCACTACGCACCACGCACTCAATTCGCTAGTGCGTGGTGCGTAGTGCGTATTCTTGCGCTGCGGATTTTACTCTTCTTCTTCCTGCCCGCCCAACGCCGCGTAGAAGTCGCACAGGTCGCGCAGCGGGCAGTTTGCGCAGGCCGGGCGCTGCGCGTGGCACACCCGCCGGCCGTGCCGGATCATGCCAACGTGGAA
>LJCR01003136.1 GCA_001399705.1 Kouleothrix aurantiaca | reverse complement strand
CTCCAATGCCGGAGAACACATGCAGAACGCGTCGAAGTCTGTGAACGGCTCATCCACGTATGTTGAGCTGCGGAAAGGGGCACCGCAGTGGCAGTTCAGGTATGGATTGGCGAGAAACCCGAGCATCCAAACGAGCGTCGGGCAATTGTGTCATTGGCGAACGGGCTCGATCGGCTCGATGGGCTGTATCTGATCCTGGCGAATTTCAGTGTTGGCGGCCGGAATATCGACCTGGTTCTGATCAAGCAGGATGCGATTTTCATTGTTGAGCTGAAGCAGTGCGACGGCAAGATTTTTGGTGATGTCAACGGGCCGTGGTTTGTTGAAAGCGCGAACGGCGAGCGCAAGCGCCTCAACCCGGGCCGCAAAAATCCATATAACCAGGTTATTTCCTATTACTATAGCCTGATCAACTTCCTCAACGAGCATCGGGGCACCTTTCTTTCTCCGCAAAAAGCCACCTCGGTGGATTTCCGCACCTGCAAGCGCCTGGTCGTGATCGCGCCGACCATTCAGGAAGGCTCGCAGGTCGAGACCGACTGGAAAGTCGAGCTGAAGGGCCTGGATGAGCTGCCGGCCTACCTGATCACCGAGCGCTCATCCGAGATCAATCTCAGCGAAGAAGAAATGCTTGCCATCCCCGCGCTGCTCCATTGCACGCGCTGGAGCGAGGTGAACTCGGCGCGTGTGGCGTCCCATGCCC
>LJCR01003129.1 GCA_001399705.1 Kouleothrix aurantiaca | reverse complement strand
GCGGCACACAAAGCGCGACCACGCGAAGAAATGCGTGTCGAGCCAGGGCGGGCCGGCGGGGTCGTGCGCTTCCTGCGTCATCAGCTCGACGACCGTGCCCGCTGGCGCATGAATCGTGAACATCGGCCAGCCCACGATTTGCTCAGCAAACTCGAAGGTGAGTACAATCGCATCATTCCCCAAAACGCCTCTGAATTCGAGCGCATCTGCTGTCGATGTCCCACTGTCGTCATTCGGCCTGCCCTGAGCTTGCCGAAGGGTCGGTCGTCGGTCGTCCATTTCGATCTCAAACGCCCCGGGAATGCGGAACTCAAACCAGTCGAGCGGGTCGCGCAGCCAGCGCACGCGGCCAGTGGCGGCCAGCCGCCGCGCCGGGATGATCGTTTCGCGCAGCGGCGGGATCTCACGCGGGCGCAGCGCGCATTCGTCGGGGTCGGCGCCGTCGCTGCCAAGGTACTCGTAGGCACCGTTGCAGATCGACGGCTTGTCGGCGCCGCCGGGCAGCGTGTGCGGCAAGCCGTGCAACAGTGTGGTGACGGCGCGGATGGTGCTGTAGTCGCGCCCAAGCTCGTCGCGCTGGAAGAAGAGCATGATATTTCCTTCCGACGAGCCGGCGCTGATCGAAGGCGGGCCGGGCGGGATGTGGGTGGCCGGGCCGCCGCCCTGCGAGTAGGTGAAGATCCGCATGCCGCCGTCGGGCCAGC
>LJCR01003130.1 GCA_001399705.1 Kouleothrix aurantiaca | reverse complement strand
GGTGAATATCGATCTGTGAGGCGACAACATTCGCCACAATTTCGCGCCCGCCACGCACAATCGCGGCCGCCGTCTCGTCGCACGAGGTTTCGAGCGCCAGAATAGTAAAATCAGAAGATAGCTCGGTCATGTTCGCTCAATCTATGCGTCACCCACGCACGCTGCGGCACCGTGTCATTGTCGCAATGTGGATGACAGTTCGATTACAAGGGCCACATTTGCAATAGCCCATCTGCATCGGGTATTGTACCACGCGCGGCGCATCACAGTGCGGCGATTGCCCTGCACGTATCAGCTTTGTATCAGCTATATCATTTTGCCCGCCAGTACTATGAGAGCTAAAAGAAATACTCCTTTGAGCCGCTTTCATTGTTCCCGAGGAGATTTTGCAATGCGTCCACGCCTGTTTGCTGTGTGCCTCCTGCTGTTGATTCTGCTGAGCTATTTGTCTGTGCCGGCACAGCCCGCTGCCGCGCAGGCCGACCCTGCGCGCGGCCAGCCCGAGCAGATTGTTCTGACGCCCAACGCCAACCCGCGCCCCAGCCTGGCCGGCACGCAAAACTATGTTTCACCACCCAACGCAGCGTCCCGCCCGTTTTCTCACATGCTGCTGCGCTGGGAAAGCAGCCTGCCCGATGGCGCGGCGCTCGATCTGCAAATTCGTGCTTCAACCGATGGAACAAACTGGACAGCATGGCAGGATG
>LJCR01003132.1 GCA_001399705.1 Kouleothrix aurantiaca | reverse complement strand
GGCTGGGCGATATCATCCCGATCATGATCTTCATCATCCTGGCGCTCGGCCTGAACATCGTGGTTGGCTACGCCGGCCTGCTCGACCTGGGCTACGCCGCGTTTTTCGCGATCGGCGCGTACACCGCCGGCATGCTCTCGTCCACCCACCTGTCGGGCCAGTTTGGCTCGAACTTCCAGCTTTCGTTCTGGCTGGTGATCTGGATCGCGGCGGCCGTGGCGGCGCTGTTTGGCGTCGTTCTTGGCGCGCCAACCCTGCCGCTGCGCGGCGACTACCTGGCGATTGTGACGCTGGGCTTTGGCGAGATCGTGCCGATCCTGTTCACCAACCTCGACGCGGTTGATTGGATCAAGACCTCGACCGGCGACCCGCTGAACCTGACCGGCGGCGACCCGGGCATCAGCGCGATTGCGCCGCCCTTCCTGCCGATTGTGAACAGCCTCGATGGCTCGCTGGCGATGTTCCTCCAGCTGCTTTCGTTTGTGCTGGTGGTGCTGGCCGCTGCCTACCTGGTGCGGCGCGTGCTGGACGACGATCGCCGCGCCGGCAAGTCGACGACGCTGACCACCATTGTCGCCGTGCTGCTCGGTGTCTTCCTGCTGTATGGCTTCTTCTACGGCACCAAGATCGGCGACGCCGTGCTGGCCATCCCCGGCACCGGCGGCGCAGGCCAGTTCCTGCCAACCGAGCGCACGCCGTGGTAC
>LJCR01003134.1 GCA_001399705.1 Kouleothrix aurantiaca | reverse complement strand
GCCCTGAAGGGTGTCGGGGAAGTTCAGATCGTGCAGATTGCCGGCGTCGTCGGCCATGCGGCACTCGCCGCGCTCGATACGCAGAATGCCCATATCGCGCAGCGCGTAGGCGATCTCTTCGCTGAAGAGCGGGTGGCCCTTGGCGTTGCGCCGGATCAGCTCCAGCGCGGGTGCTGGCACGCTTGGCACGCCCAGCCGCGCGCAGATCAGCGCGGCAATAGTTTCGGAATCCAGCACGCCCAGGTGTATGCGCAGCGTCGCCGGGTCGCGCTGCAGATTGCGATACTCGGCGGCAATATCGGCTGCGGGATGCCCGCTCATCTCGTCGAGCGGTCGCGTTGCCACCACAAGCAGCAGCGCAGGCGCGCTTATGCGAAGCTGCTCAAGCAGCGCCCACGACGCTGAATCGCACCAGTGCGCATCTTCAATAATCAAAAGGGCTGGCGCCGCCACCAGCATGTCGAGCAGCAGGCGCAGCAAGAGCGCGCGGGTGTTTTCGGCACGCAAGTTACCGTCAAGCTGAGCGGTCAGCTCGGTTTCTGCCAGACCAAGCGGCAGCACGACATTCAGCAGCGGCGCGCGCTCGCGCACCTCGGGGTCGGCGGGCAGGCGCACCAGCACGTGCTCGCGCAGCAGCGCAGGATCATCGACGTCGCTTAGGTCGAAGAGGGCGCGAAACACCGGCCGCCAGACATGGTAGGGCG
>LJCR01003133.1 GCA_001399705.1 Kouleothrix aurantiaca | reverse complement strand
GCTTTTCCCGGTGGCGGAAGAGATCAAGTCGGGCATGTGGTCGGCGGTGCCAGCGGCGATTCAGACGCTGGCAGAATATCAACCCTAGGAATTGCTGATCGAATTTGCCGACGGAACGAGCCAGTCGATCACCCCGCTGCTTGCGATTGTTTCGAATATGCCCTACTTTGGCGCTGGCTTTGCGATCGCCCCCGAGGCGCGCCCCGATAACGGGGAGCTGGTGCTGTCGATCTTTGAGGGCATGACCAAGCTGGAATTGCTGGGCTACTTCGCCGCAATTGCGAACGGCCGCCAGGTTGCCGAGCCGCGAATCACCACCTACCAGGGGCCAACCTTTCGCATTTCGACTGTGGCAGCACCTGCGGTGGCGGTGCAGGCCGATGGGCTGGTGATTGGCGAAACGCCAGTGGTGTTTGCCGTGCAGCACCAGGCGCTCACGGTGCTTGTGCCCGCGTAGCTCATGCGCTTTCAGCGCAGGGGCTAGGGGATGGGCAATAGGAAGCGAGATGTATCCACAGATGACGCAGAGTACACAGATATAAAGGGCTCCGATCTGCAATATCTGTGTACTCTGTGGATGGATTTTGGGATTTTGGCGAAGCCTTGCCTTTGTGTTCTTGGCGGTTTATTTCCTCGAACCGCAGAACCGCAGAATCAAGGATGGTTCTGCGGTTCCTGGTTCTTGGTTCTTCGATCCCCTGTCC
>LJCR01000314.1 GCA_001399705.1 Kouleothrix aurantiaca | reverse complement strand
GAAGATTACTCATCGTGTATCTCCTTGGCGAGATAGCCAATTGCTACTCCGAGCGCCAGGATCCGCAGCACGTTAAACAGTGTGCCGATCAGGAAGAGACGCAGGGCAGCGCCCGTTGGTGCCAGAAATTTGGCCGGCGCTTCGATCAGCAGGGTGACGCCAAGGAGAGCAATAAAGCTTACGATCACGGATTTGAGGATCGGATTCGGTGTGGGAAGCGCATCGAAGAAGCGCAGCAGGCAATAGCTGACGCAGAATCCGATCATCAGGCCGCCAAGCAAAGCCTCTAGCAGCATTGGCAGATACGCGATTGAAAGCGCAGCTCGATACTCGGCGGCGATGGGCGTGAGCGAAATGGCAACATTCGCCAGCCAGAATGCTCCTCCGCCTGCAATGGCCAGCTTGCCCAGTTGCTGGAAGAACTCGCCCGACTGTTGTCGCTCGCGTTGACGTAACATGGTGCTTCCCTCCATCGCAAGCCTATGCAGCGCCTAAAGGTCCGCTTATCGCTGATTTTGTAGGGCCGGGCGCGATTGCCGATGCACTGAACCCTTTCGCGATCAGCCAGACCGCCATAACCATTTCCTGCACCAGCATGAGCAGTTGCAGCATCCCCAGATCCAGGCCAAACATGGCAGCCAGGCCCGAGGCCAGGTACAGCACCGCCGCAACAAGCCCCCAGCCCGATATCCAGCACGGAACAAGGCGCGCGTAGTACAACAGCGAGTACAGAATCAAGGCGCCCAGGCTGAACACGATCGCCACGACGGCAGCGATCGGCTCATGTGCTTTGACCACCAGCAGACCCAGGTTGCCAAACTGGGAAGCGGCGACCGCTGCGGAGCCTGCGGCTTGCTGGGCGACGACGATCAGGAGCAGCCAGCACAGCACCAGGGCCAGGTAGGTAAACGTCTCCAGCGCCCCTCGGAAGATCACATATCCGATCGCCAACGCCTCATTCCAGCGCTTGAGGATTGGAAACATCAGCGCCGGAATCACCGCAAGTGCGAGGCCCATGATCAGGATGAGCAGCGCTCCCAGCACGACACGGCTCGGATTGGCGGCCACGATAGTGAGGTAGTCGGGAGCGCCAGGAATGCCCCCCAGCAGCGGCAAACTCAGCGCGCCTGCCACTGTTCCAATGATGTAGAGAATTCCCACGAGCGTTGCAGCGGTTCTGTCCGCCCCGTAGGAACGTTGCGTGGTCGTATTCATTTCTATCTCCTTCGCTCGGCGCTACAACGGCACCGACAGCCGCGCGCGCTCGGAGCCGCGCCCGGCCCACACCGACCAGACGATCAGCGCCATGCACGCGATCTCTACGGCGGCGAAGAAGATGTAGTGCGGAGCCGCCGACCCGCCGCCGACGACAAACAGCGCGGTGATCACGGCCGCAGCGGTGTTCGCCCAGCGGTTGGCCTCCGGCTGCAAGACGCGCGACAAAACGATCATCGCGATCGGGATCTCCAGCAGCAGCGCAAACACCAGCAGCAGGCTATCGGTGATGGTTACGCCGGCCCGCCCGGCCCACAGCTCCAGCAGCGCCCCGGGCTTGATAAAGGTCAGAATGTCGGCAAAAACCATGTTGAACATGACCACAACCCAGAGCGCTGAGAGTCTCGTGCGATTGTGCCCGGTTGCACTCAATGTGTCTTTGGCGTCCACGTGGCCCTCCTTGCGTCGTCCTGACGCATCGCGCCCGCTTCACCCGCCGCGCTTGATTTCACGCGCACAAGCACAATGCCCAGCCAGATGAACCACAGCAGCTGGCCGATTCCAAACAAACCGGTCAGGTCGTTCAGGCCGGGGATTGCCGAAGCGAGGCCGACCCCGCCAACCAACCAACCGAGGTAGTTCAACGCCCTGGGCAGGCCCTTCGCTTGCCAGGCCGCCCACGTGACCAGCAAGGTCCATACGCCGCCGAGGATCTCGCCATTGGCGCTGCTCAGCCCATTGCTCACCGTCTCAATCGCCACCCAGGCCACAGCAGCCTGCGCAGGATCTTTGGCCTGGAGCGCAAGCACCGGGGCGATCGCCGCGTTGGCAACCAAACCGCTGGCGATCAGTATTCCAGCCCAGATCAGGCCAATCGCGGTCGCCAGCCGAATGAGCGCAGGTGCGGCAGCCTGCAAGCGCTCGTGGAGCGCCATCACGAGCACGGCCAGCACGATGCCGAAGATCTCATACATGATCAGGTTGGTGAGGTAGATGACGGCTGGTTTATCCGCAAGCAGGGCGATCTTTTGCGCTGGATCGACCATATGCGGCGTGTCCAGCACAAGCAGAAACAGTGTTATTCCAATGGCGTATGCCGCTGCCAGGTAAAAAGCGGCGAACCCGCCCAGTTTGTGTGCGTTCTTCACCTGAACCCTCCTTTTTGGTGGAGCTTCCTGTGCGCGCCTGTGGCTGTTGGTGCAGCGGGCCGGCGCGGCTGCAGTGCGCCGCGAAAAAATGCAAGGCCGGCAAGGCAGACCAGGCCGAAGGCCAGTGCTCCACTCATCGTGCTTATGTTCATCGCTGAAGCGTTCACAATCGCTGGAAAGCGAGGATGGCCGCGAGCCCGGGCGGTGTCGGGCCGAATTGCAGCAGGGGGCCTGCGGCGACCACGTACCCAGGCGGATCCTGCCGCCACAGCAGCACGCCTCCGCACACCAGCGCCGGCACCGCGTCGAGCGTGCTGCGGCGGGCAAACGCGGTGGTATCTCTGGGGGGAAGCGTTTTCACACGACACCTCCTCGCGGTATCGCCTGCTCTGCGCGTGCAATTGAGGAGATGGCATATGGAATGTGGGTCGCGCGTGGGGAACAGGCGCATTGTGAGGTTGTAGGCCAGGCCACCAAGCCTGGCCACGAACTTTAGTGTATACCAACGCGGCCATGCCTGCAGGAAAGAGTTGGATCTTTGGCGAGAAGATTCCTTCCCTGTAGCTGGCAGTGCAGTATGGCCGCAGCAGAACAAAGCGACACCAGGGCACGGCGGTCCGGTCGGTGCATTCTGGTGAAGGTTTCTTCCATCTGCGATAGCAAGATATTCCACTCGGCGGCGTGCCAACGGTGTACACTTGCCTCAGCAGAGGCTGCTCCAGCATGCGCGCTTCGCCTACGCGCCAACTGCGTAGGCAGGTGCCGCACGCGTGGCAGCATTGGTAGCGCCGCACGGCATTCCTTCCTCGCGCCGGCTCCCACTGCGCCGAACGGCGCTTCTTTCACCACAGCAAGCACTATTTCAAGATCTGCTGAACTTCAAGCGCTACGTGCCGCTGGCAGTGAAGCAGCGAAAATAAAGGAGGCTGCTATGCAATGGGTACGCTGGTTTGGTGAAATCGGCATCGAGGATGTTGCGTTGGTGGGCGGGAAGAATGCCTCGCTTGGCGAATTGCTGCACGAGCTGGGGCCGCTTGGCATTCGCGTGCCCGATGGCTATGCAGTAACCGCAGAGGGCTACCGCTATTTTATCGAGGCCAACGCGCTGGCCGAGCCGATCCGCACGCAGCTCGAAAGCTGGACGCGTGGCGACACGCAGGAGTTGGCGGCGTGCAGCAAGCGCATCCGTAGCCTGATCCTCAAGGGCCACTACCCCGCCGACCTCGAAGCCGAAATTGTTGAAGGCTACCGCGAGCTATCGCGCTGGTGCGGCGCCGACGAGTTGGATGTGGCGGTGCGTTCAAGCGCCACTGCCGAAGATCTGCCGAACGCCAGCTTCGCCGGCCAGCAGGAATCGTTCCTGTACGTTCATGGCGAGGCCGAGCTGCTTGAGTCGATCAAGAAGTCATTTGCCAGCCTCTTCACTGCGCGCGCGATCAACTACCGCGAGGATATGGGCTTCGATCACTTCAAGGGGGCGCTTTCGGTTGGCGTGCAGCAGATGGTTCACGCCGACACCGCCAGCTCGGGGGTGATGTTTACGCTCGACACCGAGACGGGCTTCCGCGATGTCGTGTTTGTAACCTCGACGTGGGGGCTGGGCGAGAACATTGTGCAGGGGCGGGTTGCGCCCGACGAGTTTTTTGTGCACAAGCCCACGCTTCGCCAGGGCTTCGCGCCGATTGTTGGCAAGCGCATCGGCAGCAAAGAGTTCAAGCTGATCTACGATGAAGCCGGCCACCGGGTGAAAAATGTGCCGGTTCCGGCCGCCGAACGCGCCCGCTGCTCGGTCAGCGACGAGGATGTGCTTCAGCTCGCCCGCTGGGCGCTGGTGATCGAAGCGCACTACAGCAGCCGGCGCGGCGCCGACACCCCGATGGATATTGAATGGGCCAAGGATGGCGTGAGCGGCCAGCTCTTCATCGTCCAGGCCCGCCCCGAAACGGTGCACAGCCAGAAGCACGGCGCGACGCTGCGGCTCTACCACCTGCACGAAACCGGCACGCCGCTGGCCGAGGGCCTGGCGGTGGGCGCGGCGATTGCGACTGGCCCGGCGCGC
>LJCR01003131.1 GCA_001399705.1 Kouleothrix aurantiaca | reverse complement strand
CTATAGCAGATTATAGATAAGTTGAGCCACAGAGAGCACAGAGTACGCGACCGATTGAGGGTTACTTTATGGCTCAATGGATCTAAAATCCGCTGGCAAAAACCTGAGCTACTAGAAAACGAAAAGAAAGCCGCTCACGCCTTTGCGGCGCTGAGCTGGCGCAGCAGGTTGCGCGCAATCACCATGCGATGCACCTCCGATGGGCCGTCGTAGATGCGGAATGCGCGCGCCTCGCGGAAAAAGTCGGCCAGCGGCATGTCGCCCGAGATGCCGAGCGAGCCACAGATCTGGATGGCGCGGTCGATCACGCGGTTGACGGCTTCAGACACAAACACTTTACACATGGCCGTTTCGCGCCGCGCCTCGCTGCCCTGCGCCAGCAGCCAGGCCGCCTGCTGAATCATCAGCCGGCCGGCGTGCAGCTCGGTGTCGGAATCGGCCAGCATCCACTGCACCGCTTCGTGCCGCGACAATTTTGTGCCAAAGGCGTCGCGCTCAAGCGCGCGGGCGGCGGCCAGCTCCAGCGCGCGCTGAGCCACACCCGTCCAGCGCATGCAGTGGGTCAGGCGCGCCGGCCCAAGCCGCAGCTGCGTGAGCTTGAAGCCCTTGCCGACTTCGCCAAGCACCTGGCTGGCCGGCACGACACAATCTTCAAAAAACAGCTCGCAATGCCCGCCCGGCGAGGCGATTGTCAAGCCTTCCAC
>LJCR01003128.1 GCA_001399705.1 Kouleothrix aurantiaca | reverse complement strand
GTGTGGCCGATCGGGCGAACCATGGCGAAGGGCGTCAGCCGCCACTCGTTGCTATCGGCAATCAGCAGATCCGAGGCCAGCAGGTCGCCCAGAAACAAGGCCGGGCGCTGGCTGTGAATATGTTCCAGCGCGCCCAGCAGGCGCTGCGCCTGCCCGAGCACAAAATCTTCGGCAAACGGGTGGCCCTGCGCGCGCAATGTACGCTCGACATCCTGCCCGCTCAGGTCTTCGCAGACGACGAAATACTGCTCGCCCTCGGCGAAATGGTCGAGAATGGGCAGGATCATGTCGTGGCGCACGGTTGCGACCTGCCGCACCAGCAGCTGCACATCGTCCAGATCGCCAGCCGCCACGGCCAGCGCCGCCATCAGCACGAGCCGGTTGGTCTGCTCGTCGCGGGCGCGAAAGACAGTGCAGCCGGGCCGCTCGTCCACCGTGTAGATCACGCGATAGCGCCCGTGGACGATGCGCTCGGGTAACATCATAACTCTTTCCTTCGCCGCCGCCGGCACGACATGGGCCGGAGGCTGGCGCTATGGTGCCGATCCAACCATCTGCGGCTGGCGGGTAGCCGCCTGATCGATCCGCTCGACAACGCGCCGGGCGCTGCGGACCGCGCCCTCAATCGACGCCATGAACTCCTGGCGAGTGTAGTCGCCGGCCAGAAAGAAATTCGGCACGGGCGTGGCCTGGTCGGGCCGGTAT
>LJCR01003127.1 GCA_001399705.1 Kouleothrix aurantiaca | reverse complement strand
GCGCGAGTGGCTGAACACAAAAGAAGATCAGTCGCGCGGCAGCACAAATGTGGTCGATGTCTACCTGCGCCTGCGCGCCGTCGGGCAGCCCGACCCGCTGGTGCTGGTGTTTCCTGGCCTCGCCAGCGATGACAACACGGTGCCGAGCGTGCTGCTGAACATGGCCGCGCCCGAGCGAGCGAATGGCGCGCCCGGCATTGGCAGCGGGCGCTTTGCCGATTTCTTTTTTGAGGAACTGCTGCCTTTTATCGATGCAGAATTTCCCACATACGGCGGGCGGGCGCGCGGGCTATTGGGCTTTTCGCTTGGCGGGGCCATGGCGATTGCCGCCGCAGCGCGCCGCACCGAGCTGTTCGCGGCGGCGGGTGCGTACGACGGCACGTTTCTCTACGCCGTCGACCGTGGGCGGCGCGTGCGCGCCACCGACAGCGTGATCCGCAACCCGATGTTCGATGCAGCCTTTGGCGTGCCGCGCGACACACACTTGATTGCGCAGGGCAGCCCGGCTAATCTTATCCTGCGCGGCGACGCGACCGCGCTGGCCGGCGTCACCTGGCTGATTGGCTACGGCCCCGAGCGCAACGAACCCTGGCAGGCCAACTACTATCGCGGCGAGCATCTGGTGGCGTGCCTGGCCGCGCGCGGCATCGACAACGCCCCGCCGCACACGCAATTCGCCGATGGCGACCACACCTGGCGCACCGCC
>LJCR01003126.1 GCA_001399705.1 Kouleothrix aurantiaca | reverse complement strand
GCCACCGAGGCCGCGCGCGCCGCCGCTGGCCTGGCCGACCGCACGCTGCGCCTGGGCGCGGGCCACGCGCTGGCGACCTACCTGCTGCCAGAGTTGCTGGGCAGCTACCGCGCGCTCTACCCGCAGCGGCTGGTGCGCATCAGCGTGGGCAACGCCGCCGAGCCGCTCGAACAGGTGGCCAGCGGCGCAGTGGAGCTGGCGCTGGTTGGCTCGCCGGCCGCGCACCCGCAGCTCGACGTCACGCCCTTCATGCACGACCAGCTTGTGGTCATTGTCGCGCCCGACGCCGAGTGGGCCGCGCGCGATGGCATCCCCGCCGAGGAGCTAGCCGGGCGCGTGTTCTTCACGCGTGAGCCGGGCTCGGCGCTGCATGCCTCGGTTGAGGGCATTCTGGGCGCAGCGGCATTGGAAAGCGACAACGTGATTCTGCTGGGCGAAACTGAAGCGATCAAGCGCAGCGTCGAGGCCGGGCTGGGTGTTGCGCTGGTGCAGGGCATCGCCGTCGAGCGCGAGGTGGCGCAGGGCAACCTGCGGGCGCTGCCACTGCGCGGCGCCGATAACACGCGCACATACAACTACGCACGCCGCGCCGGGCGCGCGCTTTCGGCGGCTGCCGAAGGGCTGGTGGCGCTGCTCTGAAAGGATTCAGAAGTCAGAATTCAGGAGACAGTTCTGCTACTCATTCCGGCGCAGGCGCTGCGTGAGT
>LJCR01003125.1 GCA_001399705.1 Kouleothrix aurantiaca | reverse complement strand
GCTCTGGTCGTCGGAAACGATCTGCAGCGGCACGTAGGCCACCGTGCCGATGGCAGCGGTTTTGGGCGTGCCGTCGAGCGTCAGCGTGCTGGTGAAGATGTTATAGGGCGTCAGGGCGCGCGGCGGCGGCAGGCTCGTGTCGCCGCGGATGCGGATTTCGAGCATCGGCAGCAGCTTCATGTCGCCATAGCCGTCGTTCGGGGCGGCGGGCGGCGCGCCCGGGCTGCGCGGCTGGTCGGCAAAAGTACGGCCATCGGCGTCTTGGATCTGGCCCTGCCGGTCGGTGGGCCAATCGAGCACGTTATAGGCGAACCACAGGTGATCGAGGTTACGCGGGCGCAGCTGAAAATCGACAAACACGGTTTGGCCGGGCGCGGCATTCGCCACCGTCATCGAGAAGGGCGTGGTTGCCGAGAAATCGCCTGCGGCAGGCGCGCCGAGCTGGCCGGTGCTCACCGTCGCCGCCAGATCGAGCCGGTCGGGCACGCCATCGTTGTCGTCGTCGGTGTCGAACAGGTCGGGCGTGCCGTCGCCGTCGGTGTCGCGCATGATTGGCGCGCCATCGCCCGCAGTGTCGGGCGCGCCGTCGCCATTCGCATCAACAAACCACTCGTTGCCGTCGGGCCGGCCATCGCGGTTGGTGTCGGCTTCGAGCGGGTTGCTAAACCAGGCGCTGCCACGATAGCGCGCGCCATGCACCTCAACAT
>LJCR01003122.1 GCA_001399705.1 Kouleothrix aurantiaca | reverse complement strand
CCCCATCCCCGAAGGCGACCCCGACGAGCTGCGGGATGTGGCGCGCATCATGGCCACCGGGCGCTCGGATTACCCCAACCAGATCAACAACGTGCTGAGCTTCCCCGGCATTTTTCGCGGCGCGCTCGATGCGCGGGCACGCGCAATCACGCCGGGCATGCGGCTGGCCGCCGCCGAGGCGCTGGCGGCCGTGATCGCGCCCGACGAGCTGAACGAGGACTACATCATTCCAAGCGTGTTCAACCGCGCAGTGGTGCCGGCAATTGCTGGCGCAGTGGCGCACGCCGCTGCCGAGGAAGGGGTGGCGCGGCGCGAACCGGTGTAGGAAATAAAAATCCACAGATTACGCAGATGGCACAGATTTGCATTCTACTGCTAAAAATCTGCGGCATCTGCGTAATCTGCGGAAGATTTCGCTCTGCCTACGGCGCGGTGGCGCGCTGGGCGGTTGCCGCAGCCTCCTGATCGCGCAGGCGCTCCTCAATTGCGGCGATCTCGGCCTGGCGAGCGAGGATCTTCTCGCCGGTGGGCGGGCCTTCGAAGCGGCGGCGCTCAAAGGCGAACCAGATCACCACCATCACCACGGCCAGCGCCACGCCCACGTACAGCACCTTCTCGTTCGGCGGCTGGAAGCCAACCCACGCCAGGATCAGGCCGCCTGCGATTGCCAGCACCGCCATCGGGCGCGACAAAATGCCCAGGTTGAAC
>LJCR01003123.1 GCA_001399705.1 Kouleothrix aurantiaca | reverse complement strand
CCAGCGCGGTGCAGCGGAACGGGCCTTTCGCCAGCGTCGGCAGGTTGTGCATCCAGCTGTTGTTCGAGCGCAATTGGCGCCGGCCGATCACCACAAGTTCCGGCGCGGGCCGGTCGAGGTCTGCGGCAGCGCGGCCGAGATCATCCAGCAGGATCGGCGGCGCCAGCTCGATCTTGCCCGAAGGGGTGCGCAGCACCTCGGGCACGCGCGCCGCCAGCGGGCCAAGGTCGATGCCGTCGGGCGCGGCCATGAGCCTGGCGAGGTTCAGGCCGTCGGGCTTGAGGCCAAACTGGTCGCCATACGGCCCGGCGCGCAACGCCAGGTCGAGCAGGCGCTCCGGCCCTTGCCAGCGCGACACCGCCCGCAGCACAGCGTCGGCGTGCGCCCCGGCGCGGCGGAGCACATCCGCCGCGGCCAGCTCGTCGTCCAGCGCCACAATATCGGCCTGCGCGCCGCGCCCGCCCACAATCGCGCACAGGCGCAGCAGCGTTTCCCACTCGGCGGGCATACCGGCCGGGCGCGGCAGCGCCGCCGGGCTGTAGCGCGCATGGTTGCGGTGCGAAAGCTGGCTGAACGCCACGTCGTAGTGCATTTCTTCGAGCGGCGAGCCGCCGGGCAGGATCACGTCGGCGTGGCGCGTGGTTTCGTTCAGGTAGATATCGAGGCTGACCATGAACTCAAGCTGGTCGAGCGCGGCGGCGAGGCGTG
>LJCR01003124.1 GCA_001399705.1 Kouleothrix aurantiaca | reverse complement strand
GATCGGCGGCGTGCCGGCCACGATCAATTCGTTCTTGCTGCGCACGATCCTGCGCGACGAGTGGGGCTGGCCGGGTGTGGTGCTGAGTGATTACGAGGCCGTGCGCGAGCTGATCCCGCACGGCGTTGCCGCCGACCTGGCCGACGCCGCGCGCCAGAGCATGCTGGCCGGCCTCGACATCGACATGATGAGCAACGCCTACAGCCGCCACCTGGCCGCGCTGGTCGAAAGCGGCGCGGTGCCGCCCGAGCTGGTCGATGCGGCGGTGTGGCGCGTGCTCTGCCTGAAGCTCCAGCTCGGCCTGTTCGAGCATCCCTACGTCGATTCTGCGCCCGGCGCGTCCAGCGTGCTCACGCCCGATTCGCGCGAGCTGGCGCTTCAGGTGGCGCAGGAGTCGATGGTGTTGGTAAAGAATGCCGGTGGCGTGCTGCCGCTGGTGCCGGGTGCGCAGCGCATTGCCGTTATCGGCCCGCTCGCCGATGCCCGCAGCGATATGCTGGGCACGTGGGTTCTTTTCGGCCAGGCCGATGACGCCGAGACCGTGCTCGACGGTGTGCGCGCCTACCTGAACGACACGCAGTTCACGCACACTCCCGGCTGCCCCACCCGCGCCGCCGCGCCCGCCGACCTCGACGCGGCCGTGGCGGCAGCGCGCGACGCCGACCTTGTGCTGCTGGTGCTGGGCGAGGGCGCCAACATGAGCGGCGA
>LJCR01003121.1 GCA_001399705.1 Kouleothrix aurantiaca | reverse complement strand
GCGATGTGCGCTTGTTCGCCAGGTAGATTGGCATACACTTTCCCCTTTTGTCGCTAAGCCGGCTGCATAGCAGCCGGCGGGAACGGCGCCGCTTGCTCGTCTCCCGTCAGTGCCGCCGCGAAGGCGCGGCGCCTGCGGATGGTCGCTTCTGATACGGTATCGGCGATCCAGGCGTTCCAGACGCCGGCTGCGAAAAACACATGGAACCGATCGACACTCTCGCCGTCTTTGCGCGCCACATAATCCTGCACGGGCATGTGGTTGATCATCAGCCTCCCAGCCTGGTGGAAGCTATAACCGACCAGTTCTGGCCTGCTCAACACCAACGCTTACCTCCTCGCCGACGGCGCGTCAACCACGCCCAGCTTTTCGCCGAGCACGGCGATCCGCTCGTGGATGCGCTCAAGAATCCGCCCGACTCGCGCGCGCCTCTCGCCGTCCGCGCCCAGTTCGTCCAGATGGTCCGCCAGTGTTGCCGGCGTGATGGCGACCATGATGCCGCTCAGGCCCCAACGCACCGCCTCGCGCCAGCGCGCGTCCTCGCCGGCCAGGCGCCCAATTTTGTGGCGCTTGCCCAGCTCCGCCGGACTTGTCCCGCGCAGCCGCTCGGCGAGCAGCAGCGCGTGCCAGGCCGCGAGGTAGGCGTACTCGCGCGCCCACGCGTCGGCGCCGCCCCCATACTTGCCTGGCCGCTGCACGCCCAGGCTG
>LJCR01003117.1 GCA_001399705.1 Kouleothrix aurantiaca | reverse complement strand
CTGCAGAGCGACCCGGCCGCGGCCGTACGCGCAGCCGCCGCGATGTCGCTCAGCCGCTTCGCCTACCGCGCCGAGATGGAGGAGCTGAGCCCGAGCGATGATCAGGCGCTGCGTGCCGGCCTGGAGCGGGCCGTGCTCGACGCACGCCAGCCGATTGACGTGCGCCGGCGCGCGCCGGAAAGCGCGGGCTATTTTGCCAGCAACGACGCCATTCAGGAGCAAGTTGCGCAGGCCTACAGCAGCAGCGAGCACTTGCTGCGCGAAAGCGCGCTGGTGGCCATGGGCCGCTCCCTGCTGCCGCGCTGGCTCCCAAACATTAGCCAGGCGCTAAGCGCGTCCTCGCCGGCGCTGCGCTACGAAGCCGCCCGCGCAGCCGGCGAGATGAGCGAAGATGCACGCTCGCTGCTGCCGAAGGTCGCGCCGCTGCTGAACGACAAAGACAGCGAGGTGGCGCTGGCCGCGATCTGGGCGCTCGGCCAGATTGGCGGCGAAACCGCGCAGCGCCTGCTGAAGCAGGTGGCGAAAGAAGGCGACGATGCCCGCCGCCAGGCCGCCGCCGACGCGCTCGACGAGCTTATGCTCGGCGATAGCCTGGTGTAGCCGATGCAGCTGCCTTCTTTCGAGCAGATCGGCGACTACGCGCATGTCTACCTGTCGCCGCACCTCGACGACGCCGCGCTTTCTTGCGGCGGGGCCATTGCGCGGGCAA
>LJCR01000312.1 GCA_001399705.1 Kouleothrix aurantiaca | reverse complement strand
GCTGTTTTTCGTTCTGCCAACGTTTGTCGCAAGCTTTTCTGAGCGTTTTGGAGCAACGCCAACCATCCGCGAAGCGATCAAGAGCGTTTTGCAACTCGGTATTTTCGTTGGGTATATTGGCGGCATCAGTCTCTTGCCCGACGTGAAGCGCTTATTTGGCTATCATGGCGCCGAGCATAAAACAATTAATGCCTACGAAGCCGGGGCACCACTCACTGTTGATCGGGTTCGCGAGTTTACGCTGATTCATCCACGCTGCGGTACCAGTTTCTTGCTTGTCGTTTTGTTAATCAACTTTATCGTGTCGTTTTTACTCGTTCGCGACTTGCCGCTGATCTGGCGTATTTTGAGCCATATCCCATTGATCCCACTCATTGCGGCAATTAGCTATGAGCTTTTACGCCTATCGGCAGCAAACTACCATCGCGCATGGGTTCGGGTGCTTGTTGCGCCATCGCTGGCCTTTCAGAAACTCACAACGCGCGAGCCCGATGATACTATGATCGCGGTTGCTATCGCGGCACTCCTGCCGGTTCTCGCCTCCGACGGCGTTACGCTCGGCGAACACGACCCGGCGCTTGCAGGCGGCTTACCTGCGGAAAGTGTGCCACTGGCAGACGCTCAGCAGGCGTTTGTTTAACACAGAAACAGATGGCAAGCACACTGGCGGCTTCGAAACTCGCTAACCTCTCACGCCTGTGAGCGGAGGAAGACAATGGCGCTGGTCGGTAATATACGGGATTTCGGTTTATCCGATTTTCTATATCTCGTTGATCGCGGTTATAAAACAGGATGTTTGCACCTTAGCCGCCTTGATGAAGAAGTGTCGCTGTATTTCGACAAAGGAAAGTTGATTACAGCCGGGCGCAAGGAGTTGAACGCGTCGCTTGCCGATTTGCTGGTCAGCAAGAATAAACTTACCGCGCAGCAAGCCAGCGAAGCTACCGAGGCGCAGCGCAATAATGGCGGCGCAAATCTCTCGCAGATTTTATTGCAGCACGAGTATATTTCGCGCGAAGACCTGCAAAAAGTTCTGCAACAACATATTGAAGAATCGGTCTACTTGCTTTTCGGCTGGCCCGACGGTGAGTTCCGTTTTGAACAAAACCAGCGCCCCGAGCTTACGGCGCCAATTATGCCAGTGCCGCTCCCGGTCGAACACCTGATTATGGAAGGCGTGCGGCGGATTGATGAGTGGGGCCGAATCAAGGATCGTATCCCCAGCAACGATCTTGTGGTTAAATTTGTAGAGCAGCCCGGCGATAAAGCCAAAGGTGTGCAGCTTGCTCCCGAAGAATGGCGCGTGTTTGCCCGAATCAATGGAAAAGACACGCTGGCCGAGATCGCGCAGCAAACGAATCTTAGCGAATTTGATGTGAGCCGGATTGTCTATGGCTTTCTCACCGCTGGATTAGTTGATGTCATTAAAAAGCCGAAACCAATCCCGGTAACGGCAAGTGGGCGACCAATGGCCGAAGCGCCAAAGGTCAAGCGAGGGCTAGTATCACGGATTATCAATCGTATTCGTGGAATGTGATGCTCGGGTGCGGCGTTCGCCAGAGCAGCCGCATACACAAAAAGAGCGCCGTATGTCTTTCTGGCCGGCAACGGTCGTTTAAGGCACTACACCGCAGCGGAGGGCCGGTGTGCAGACGGTAAAAATGGTTATCAGCGGAGCGGTGAACGCGGGTAAAACCGAGTTTATCAAAGCTATCAGCGAAATTGAGGTAGTTTCCACCGAACGGCGGGCTACCGACGACACCAAGCTGATAAAAAAAGAGACAACAGTCGCGATGGACTTTGGCCGCATCGCGATTGCTGATGATCTGGTGCTCCATCTGTTCGGCACACCCGGGCAGAAGCGGTTTGATTTCATGTGGGAAATTCTCTCGGAGGGTATGCTCGGCCTGGTGATTTTGGTCGATAGTACTCGCCCTGAGACGTTCCGCGAGACGAACCGGATCATCGATTTCTTCGTCTCATATCGCGACACGCCGTATGTCGTGGCTGCAAACAAGCAGGATAAACCGAATGCCTGGTCGCCCGATGAGCTACGACTTGCATTGCGCCTGCCGCCTCATGTCAAAGTGCTGCCGTGTATTGCGTCCGATCGGGAAAGCGTCAAGCAAGTTTTGCTTGAGTTGCTGTATGTCATTTTGCAGCAAAGCGAAGAATAAATTTGCATTTTTCTCAATACAGCGCGGGCGTAAGCTCGCGCTGTTTTATTTTGCACGATTATTTAAGACTCTGTGATCAGCGCTTACATGCTACAATGGGCCTGTTGAAATGATGTCGTGACCTGTCCTGACAGATAGATTGAGGAGGAATGTGATGCGACCGCGCGAGCATTATGAGCAGCAGCTAGAGGGTTTGCACACCGAATTACGAGCGCTTGGCCAGATGGTCATTGTGTCGATAACGCGCGCAATCGCTGCGCTTCGCCAGCAGGATATCGAGGCTGCGAAGCAAATTATTGCGGACGACGATCGCATTGATCAGGCGCAATACCGTCTGGAAGAGCACGCGCTGGTTGTAATGGCCACGCAGCAGCCTATGGCGCGCGACTTGCGCCGCATTGTTGCGGCGATCGAGATTGCCAGCGAGCTGGAGCGCATTGGCGATTATTCCAAAGGTATTGCGAAAATAACAGTTCGCCATGGTGATCAGCCATTAGTAAAACCCCTGATGGATATTCCGCAAATGGCCGAACAGGCGATCAATATGCTCGGTACGGCGCTCGATGCGTATGTGAACGAAGACGCTGCTGCGGCGCGCAAACTCAGCAATGCCGACGATACAGTTGATGATCTTGTCTCGCACATGCGCTCAGGGCTAATTGAGATGATCCAGAGCGACCCTTCGGTGACATCGCGAGCGGTCGATCTGTTGTTTGTGACGCACAATCTTGAGCGTATCGCGGACCGAACGACCAATATTGCCGAGCGCGTTATTTTTATCGATAGCGGCGCAATCGTTGAGCTGAACTCTTAAAGTAGCTTGCCAGGCAATACAAAACCCCGAGGCCGAAAGCTGGCCTCGGGGTTTTGTATGTTTATATGCAAAACTAGAACGGCAGATCTTCGTCGTTGTCGATCGCCTGAGGAACATTCCGCGATGGCGCACGCGTGGCCGGTGCCGCTGCCCGCGACGAGCCGTTTGCAGGGCGTGGGGCCGCTGCTGGCGCGGCGGCTGGTGCAGGTGCAGCGCGGCGGGTTGGCACGGGTGCCGGGATTTCATCTTCCATCGGCGCTTCGTAATCGTTGCCGCCGGATGGGCGATCCTGCCGGCTCGACAGAATGATCATGTCGTTGGCGATGACCTCGGTGCTATAGCGATCCTGGCCATTTTGATCCTGCCACTTGCGGGTTTGCAGGCGGCCTTCGACATAGACGCGCGTGCCTTTTGTCAGATACTGGTTGCAGATCTCGCCCAGCTTGTCCCACGCAACTACGCGAAACCACTCGGTGTCGTCGTGCTGGGAGCCGTCGGACGATTTCCAGGCGCGACCTGATGCGACGCGGAATGTGGTGACTGCGCTTCCCTGTGCGGTGTAGCGCATCTCGGGATCTGCACCAAGGTGGCCGGTGAGCATCACTTTGTTGAGATCTTTTGCCATGGCTTTCCTCCTCGTGTTTAAAATTACCGAATCGTACCGCTCAGCCTTACCGTACAAACTCACCTATGCACCACCTACTGCCGCTTAGAATTGGCAGCAACGGCGAAGTACATGCTGTCATCTTAGCATGTATGTTCCAGATCGTCAAGAACGTTTTGGGCGGGCGATAGAGTATAATCCATGCCAATCTGATGCTGCAATACTTGCTTGAGCACGTATTACGAGGACTATTCGCACAGAGCAAAGGGGTGCTTCTATGGCAGAAGTGATTGTTCACAGCGTTGGCAATTTACGGCAGGAAATCGACGCAGGCGCGCACACGCTGATTGCCGATGAGCCGGTTGATGTTGGCGGCGATAATACCGGCCCTAACCCCTACGAGCTGCTGCTTGGCGCGATTGGGGCGTGTACGTCGATGACGCTGCTGATGTATGCGCGGCGCAAGCAGTGGCCGCTCGAGGATGTTGAGGTGCGGATGAGCCACCGGCGCGATTATCACCGCGACTGCGAGGAGTGTGCGGACAAGCCGGTTCAAATCGATTTGATAGAACGGCGAATTACGCTGAAGGGCGATCTTGACGAGGCGCAGCGTGCGCGCCTGCTTGAGATTGCGGAGAAATGCCCTGTCCACCGCACGCTGACTGGCACGCTCAAAGTGCGCGACACGCTGGAAAATGCCTAGTTCTGCCCTTTCAGCACGCGCAGGGTTTCGGCTGCGCAGCGCTGCCAGGTAAAGGCGGCGGCCCGGGCCAGCCCACGCGTACGCAAGTCGGCACGCAGCGCTGCGTCGCTCAGCAGCCGGGCGAGGCC
>LJCR01003116.1 GCA_001399705.1 Kouleothrix aurantiaca | reverse complement strand
CCTAGCTGCACTGTGCTTCGGGCCCGGTGCGACCCCGCGCCAGGCCGCAGCTCGATTGTTGGCGATGAGGATAGCAGATTACCATCGAGGTGCATAGGCGGGTAGTGTAGCGATTTGCTTGCGGTTTAGTAATTTTGGCATGCCTAACGATTAGGGGCTGCGCACCCTGGCGCTGCTACTACCTTCGCATCCTGAGTAGGCCCACAGGGCCGTATCGAAGGGTGCGAGGGCTACGCGCCCTCGCGCTCTACGGCAAAGGCTTTCTCACAAGCTAAGGCTGTCGGGGCCTGCGCGGCCCCGTTCCCCGCGGCAAAGGGCCGGCCGCGGCCCTCTGCACTCCCCGGTCGGGGCCTTGCCCCGAACCCCTAAAAGAGCGTGGTCGACTTGTGAGATGCCGGTCTGTCATGCCTCCGTTGTGGAGAGAAGCGGGCATCGAACGATGAGCGTTAACGCCATTTCAAAATACACAGTCGTTAATTGTATGCTGCCAGCGGTAAGCATAACGGAGGCATGACATACAAACATTCAATATGGCAACTACCTCAAATTTGGGGTTCGGGGCGATAGTCCCGACGCCGGGTGCCGGGGCGGCGTGAGCCCCGGCGGCCTTGCGGCCTGAGCAAGCTGCGCTGAAAAAGAGTACTGCCTGGAATGCCTCCGTTGTGGATACGGGCAAGGCATCGGGCGAAATAGTCATCGTCATTGAGAG
>LJCR01003115.1 GCA_001399705.1 Kouleothrix aurantiaca | reverse complement strand
GATGTGGATCGCTTCGCCTGCGATTCGCCGCAAAAGGCCGCGCGCGCGCGTGCCGAGGGCTATTTCGCGCACTCGCTGGTGCCGGTGCGCGACGCGCAGGGCCGCACCCTCCTCGCGGAAGATGAGTTCATCAAACCCGGCACGACGCTGGAAGGGCTGGCGGGGCTGCGGCCAGCCTTTGCTGCCATGGGTGCGGCTGGCTTCGATGCAGTGGCACTGGGCAAATACCCGCAGGCCAGGCAGATCGCGCATGTCCACACCGCCGGCAACTCGTCGGGGATTGTCGACGGCGCGGCGCTGCTGCTGGTGGGCTCGGCTGCCAGGGGCGAGGCGCTGGGCCTGCGCCCGCGCGCGCGCATTGTCGCCGCAGCGCTCACCGGCGCCGAGCCAACCATTATGCTCACCGGGCCGGCACCTGCCGCGCGCAAGGCCCTCGACCGCGCCGGGCTGCGCTTCGAAGATATCGACCTGTTCGAGGTGAACGAGGCCTTTGCGGCCGTGGTGCTACACTTCCAGCGCGAAACGGGCGTGCCCTGGGAAAAGATCAACGTCAACGGCGGGGCGATTGCGCTGGGCCACCCGCTTGGCGCAACCGGCCCAATGCTGCTTGGCACCCTGCTCGACGAGCTGGAGCGGCGCGAATTGCGGCGCGGCCTGGCAACCCTGTGTGTGGGCGGGGGCCTGGGCATCGCCACGATTATTCAGCGCG
>LJCR01003118.1 GCA_001399705.1 Kouleothrix aurantiaca | reverse complement strand
TTGGGGTCGATATTGTAGCGCTGCGTAATGAGCGAAAGCAGGCGAAACGGCGCGCTCCACAGCGTGCGGCCCTTGATGATACACACATCAAGCAGTCCGTCGTCGATGCTGGCGCGCGATGTCACTTTGACCAGGCCGCCATAGAGCTGGCTATTCCCTAGCACCACCATCAGCACGCGGGTGCGAATCGGCTTGCCATCGATGACAATGCGCGCCACGGTGCCGCGAAAGCGGGTGGCCAGGTTCACTGCCCGTAGCAGATACGCGAATATGCCCAGGCGGCGCTTTTCGGAAGATCGCACCTCAGCTGTCACGGCAGCGTCAAAGCCGATCCCGCTCATCAAAAGAAAATAGCGATCGCCCGCGCGCCCAAGATCGATCGCGCGTGGCCGGCAGGCCAGCAGCGCCTCGGCAGCGGCGCGCGGTTGGAGCGGAATGCCCAGTTCGCGCACCCAGACGTTGACTGTACCGATCGGCAGCGCGCCCAAGGCAGTTTGCGTGCCAGCCAGGCCATTCACCACCTCGTTAACGGTACCGTCGCCCCCGGCGGCTATCACTACATCGAAGCCATCAGCAGCAGCCTGGCGCGCAATCCGGGCCCCATCGCCGGGGCCGCGGGTCGGTTGCATCTCCACCTGCCAGCCATGCGCACGCCAGATCTCGCCCGCCGTATGAATATCAGCCTCGCGTGAGCCGGCCTGACTCGCCG
>LJCR01003119.1 GCA_001399705.1 Kouleothrix aurantiaca | reverse complement strand
CGCCCGCGCTGCGCGACGAGATCGACGCGGTGAACAACCTTGTCTATCACGACGTCAATAATGGCGTCTACAAGGCCGGCTTCGCCACCGCGCAGGAAGCCTACGAAGCCGCGTTCGACGCGCTGTTCGCCCGGCTCGAATGGCTGGACGAGCGGCTGGCCACGCAGCGCTATCTGGTCGGCGGGCAGCTCACCGAAGCCGACATCCGCCTGTTCACCACGCTGGCGCGCTTCGACGCGGTCTACCACGGCCACTTCAAATGCAACCTGCGACGCCTGATCGAGTACCCGAACCTGTGGGCCTATGCGCGCGACCTCTACCAGCGCCCCGGCTTTGGCGACACCGTGAACTTCGACCATATCAAGCGCCACTACTACATGACGCACGACAAACTCAATCCTTCGCGGATCGTGCCGAAAGGGCCGCACACCGATTGGGACGCGCCGCATGGCCGCGAGGTGCTGGAAAAATGAGCGCCGATCTGGTGATACGTGATGCGCGCCCAGCCGAGCGCGACGCCGTGCGTGCGCTGACCGAGGCGGCCTACGCCGTGCACGCGTCCGTGATGGCCCCCAGCACCTGAATGCAATACGATTGAGCCACAGAGCGCACAGAGATCACTGAGCAAGAAAACCAAACTCAGTGCCCTCCGTGCGCTCGGTGGCTTGTATTCAGTTGTGTGAATGCTCACATCTTGGGTTTATGAATC
>LJCR01003120.1 GCA_001399705.1 Kouleothrix aurantiaca | reverse complement strand
GGCGGCCATCGCCAGCGGCCCGACCCACAGCGCCCAGGCGCTGCTGGCACACCTGCGCGCGCGCAACGTCGTGCTGGACGTCTCGCCCTCAAGCAATGTGTGCACCGGCGCGGTCGCGTCGATCGAGGCGCACCCCTTGCCCCAGCTTGTCGCGGCTGGCGTGCCCGTCCCCATCAACACCGACGACCCCACCTTCTTCAAAACCACGCTGAACGACGAGTACCGGCTGGTGGCGAGCAAGTTCGGATTCGACGCCGACACGATTGCGCAGTTTGTGCTGAACAGCGTGCGCGCAACGTTCCTGCCCGAGGAAGAGCGCACAGCACTGCTGGCAAGCGTTGAAGCCGGGCTTGAGCAGCTTCGCGTGGCGCACAGCTAACTGCTATTACAGCTCTCCGAAAATCCGTTGCTGCGTTTGACCAAAAACGAAGGACGAAGGACCAAGTTGGCTTCGTCATTTGCCCTTCGTCTCAGCGAGCAGAAACGAGCTTCAACCAAGCTGCCCTAGGGCAATAAAACCGACCATTGACAATCGGCGCCTGCCCAGTCGTCAATGGTCGGTTGTCGGTTGTCGAAGGCAGAAGCTACCCCACGAGTGGCAGCTCGAAATAGCAAATTGTGCCGCGCTCGGGCGCGCTTTCGAGCCACATACGCCCGCCGTGGCGCGCGGCCACTTCCTTGGCAACGAACAGCCCCCGCCCCAGCCCGC
>LJCR01003114.1 GCA_001399705.1 Kouleothrix aurantiaca | reverse complement strand
GCAGGCGATGAAGCCGTGACGATTGCGGCGATCCTGCCCTGCCGGGGCCGGCCTGAGCAGACGAGCGTCTGCGTGCGCCGCCTGCTGGCCACGGCCGGGATGCAGCAGCACGGGACGGAGTGGACGCTCTACCTGGCTGGCGGGCAGGATGAGCACGCGATGATTGCGCAGATTGCGAGCGAGGTGGCGGGGCGCGACCGCCAGTCTATCGTGATTGCGACGGCAGCACAGCCCCGCCTGAGCTACTGGCAGGCCCTCGCGCACGTCACGCAGGCGACGACGGCGCCGCTCTTAGCCACCCTGGCCAACGACCTGCTGCCCGGCATGCACTGGCTGCGCCGCGCGGTCGATGCCTATCAGGAGGCGTTTGGCAATGGCTCGGGCCTGCTGGGCTTCAATGGCGACTCGCACGGCGTGGAGCATTCGTGCCACGTCCTGGTCGACCGGGATCTGCTGACCACGCTGGGCGGCTGGCCGGTCTGGTATCAGCACAACTTTGGCGACACCGAGCTGTGCGCGCGCACCACGCAGCTCGGGCGGTACGCGAAAGCGCCCTGGGCGCTCTTGTATCACAATCACCCGTTCTTTGGCGGGGCGGATGACGCGACCTATGCCGAAGGCCGCGCCAGCAGTGACGCCGACGAGCGCCTGTATCACGAACGAAAGCGGGCAGGATGGCCGACCGTCTCTCCCTCATCGTCCCCACCCCC
>LJCR01003112.1 GCA_001399705.1 Kouleothrix aurantiaca | reverse complement strand
CCTGGACTGTGCTGGTCTACCTCGACGGCGACAACAACCTTGAGAAAGACGCGATCAAAGACCTGAATGAGATGGAGCTGGCCGGCTCGAACGACCAGGTGCGGATCGTCGTGCAGCTCGACCGGGTGCGCCAGCAAGGGCCGAAGGACGACACATCCAACGGCGACTGGGACACCGCCAAGCGCTTTCTGGTCAAGCGCGACAGCAGCCGCAGCCGGATTGGCTCGCAAGAGCTGGACGACCTTGGCGAAGTGAACATGGGCGACCCGCAGACGCTGGTGGATTTTGTGAGCTGGGGCGTGAAAACCTACCCGGCCGAGCGCTACGCGCTGGTGCTGTGGGACCACGGCTCGTCGTGGGCGGGGATTGCGTTTGACGACACCAGCGAGCAGAAGGGCATCTCGCTGCCCGAGCTCGACCAGGCGCTGCGCACCATCCAGAGCCAGACCGGCGTCGAGCGCTTCGATCTGATCGGCTTCGACGCCTGCCTGATGGCGCAGATCGACGTCTTGCAGACGATCGAGCCATACGGCCAGTTCGCCGTCGCCTCGGCCGAGCTGGAGCCAAACGATGGCTGGGCCTGGGATACCTGGCTCAAGAGCCTGCAAGCCGAGCCGACGCAGAGCACCGCCGCCGTCGCGAAATCAATTGTCGATGCCTACCAGAACTACTACCAGAACGCCGACGACGACACCCTCACGCTCTCCGCC
>LJCR01003113.1 GCA_001399705.1 Kouleothrix aurantiaca | reverse complement strand
GCGCGGCTACGAGGTAGCTGTGGCGGGCGATGGCCCGGCGGCGCTGGAGCTGGCGACAAGCTGGCGGCCCGACCTTGTGCTGCTCGACCTGGGCCTGCCGGGCATGGACGGCCTGGATGTCTGCCGCCAGCTCCGCACATGGTCGCAGGTGCCGATCATTGTGCTGACCGTGCGCGACGCAGAAAGCGACAAGGTGCAGGCGCTCGACCTGGGCGCCGATGACTACCTGACCAAACCGTTCGGCATCGACGAGCTGCTGGCGCGCATTCGCGTTGCGCTGCGCCACGCCGCGCGCGCTGCCAGTGGTGAGCCAGTGCTCCAGGCCGGCTCGCTGCTGATCGATTTCACGCGGCGGCTGGTATTGGCTGGCGGGCAGGAAGTGCACCTCACGCCACGCGAGTACGAGCTGCTGCGGGCCCTGGCCACGCAGGCCGGGCGGGCGCTGACACACCGAACGCTGCTGCGCACTGTGTGGGGCCCTGCCTATGAGCAGGATGTGCCGACACTGCGCGTGTTCATCACTCAGCTGCGGCGCAAGATAGAGCCGGACCCTGCCCAACCGCGCCATATTCTCACCGAGCCAGGCGTTGGCTATCGCTTTCAGCTGGGGGAGGGCGAGCCGTAGTCTTGCGGGCATCTCGCCCTGTGTTTGATAAGAGAAACTCTCGTCAGTAGACGTTGATTATTTTTTGCAGGGCGCTCTGCCGCAC
>LJCR01003108.1 GCA_001399705.1 Kouleothrix aurantiaca | reverse complement strand
CTGCCGCTGTTCCTGGCCGCCGAAAGCGAGCGCAGCTTTTCGCGCAGCCAGATTATCGCGCTGCTGTGGGAAGACAGCGCCGAGCGCGAAGGCCGCAACAGCCTGAGCACCGCGCTCACCCGCCTGCGGCAGGCGCTGCCCCTGTTCCCGCTGCGCGCCGAGGGCGACACGCTCGCCTGGCAGGCCAGCGCCGAGGTCTGGGCCGACCTGCACGCGTTTCAGGCGGCCATTCTGGCGGCCAATCGCAGCAGCGCCACGCCCGAGCAGCGCATCGATCAGCTCGAACAGGCGGCCAGCCTGTATCGCGGCAGCTTTCTGGATGGCTTTGGCGTGCGCGACAGCGCGGGCTACGACGAGTGGCTGCGCCTGGAGCGCGAGCGCTGGCAGCAGCGCTGGCTGAACGCGCTCGACCAGCTGATCGAGGCGTATACCGCGCAGGGAAGCTGGGATCGCGCGCTCCAGCACGCCCGCAGCGCCATGAACGCCGACCCGCTGCAAGAGCGTTTTCATCGCGCCCTGATGCGGCTGCACTACCAGGCCGGCGACCGCGCGGCCGCGCTGGCGCAGTTCCGCGCCTGCCGCGATGTGCTTGAGCGCGAGCTGGGCGTCGAGCCCGACCCCGAAACGACCGCGCTGTACCAGGCGATTGCCGCTGGCGCGCTGGATCGGGCCGCCCGCGCCGTGGCTGCGCCGCCGCCTGCCCCCGCACCC
>LJCR01003109.1 GCA_001399705.1 Kouleothrix aurantiaca | reverse complement strand
CATCATCTCGTCGTAGGTGGCGACGGTAAGCTTGCCGCCCTTGGGCATCGCATCCACCGCGTTGATGATCAGGTTCGTCAGCACCTCGCGCAGCTCGGCCGGGCGGCCCGCCAGTGGCGTGACCGGCTGGAGCTGCTTGACGATCTCGATCGCTGCGCCGCGGCTCTGCGCGACGTCGCGCCAGCGCGGCCGCGTAATGTCGATCGCATCGCGCGCCAGCATGTCGAGCCGCACCTCGGTCATAGGCGAATCGTGCTCCATGCGCGCGAAACCCTGCAGACGCCGCACCGTCTCCGCGCCATCCTTGGCCGCCCGCTCGATCACCCGCAGCATGTCGCGCTGGTCGTCGCCCTGCGCTTCGAACAGGAGCAATTGCGCGTTGCCAAGAATACCGGCCAGCAGGTTGTTGAAGTCGTGCGCGACGCCCGAGGCGAGCTGGCCGACTGCGCGCACCTTGTCCACGAGGTTGAGGTGCTCCTGGGTGCGGGCGAGCTTGGCGGCAGTGTCTTCGCGCTCTTGCGACAGGCGGGCATTGTGCAGCGCGGTGCCAAGGTAGTGCGAAAGCTCGCGCAGCGTAGCGACCTGCAGCTGGCCGTAGGCGGCCGCCTCGCGGCTGGCAAAATCGAGCGTGCCGAGCGCGCGGCTGGCCCCGACAATCGGCATCACCACGCCCGAGCGCAGGCCACCCGCCGCCAGCCCGCGATCATACAC
>LJCR01000311.1 GCA_001399705.1 Kouleothrix aurantiaca | reverse complement strand
GCCCACACCACGAGCACCAGGAACAGCAGGCGTTGGATCAATCGTTTAATGCTCACGGTCGTTTCCTCGAGCTCAGTTACCAGGTTCCACATCGAAGGCTCTGCCGCGCTGCGGCACGGCAGCGTCGGGCTGGTAGCTCCATGAGCTGGTACCTTGTTGTTGGCAGGCCGCGCCGCCGGGAACGTAGTCGCTAAGCATACTATCTGGGGGGCGCTGCGTACAGCGCCCCCCAGCGTCAATTACTGGGCTGGCTTAAGCTGGGTGATCACCAGCATGCCGGTGTGGGCCCAGAAGGCGCCATTGGTACCGCCGGCAACGTTTGCCGCCGTCGGCCAGTTGGTCCAGTAGGTCTGGTTGTACGGGATGCGATGCAGCCACTGGATGATCGGGATGTCGATGGTGTCCTTCCAGTAGATCTCCATCAGCTTGACCGCGTTCTCGTTGAACTTGGGATCGTCGCTGCCGAGCGGGGCCATCTCGTCGAGCAGCTTGTCGAAGTCGGGGTTCTTGTAGCGCGAGAATCGGTTGTTGCCGGCCGAACTGCCCACCGCCGCGCTGTAGCGGCTGTGGAACAGCTCAAACGCTGCATACGGGTCCTTCAAGCTTGCGCCGTGGCCGAACATGTACAGGCCCGGCTTGCCATCGGCCATGTTGCTGTAGGAGTCGGTGCCGAAGTTCACGCTGGCGTCGAAGCCACCGGCCTTCAGCATTTCCACCAGCACCGGCACGATGTCCGAGTGAATGCCTTCGAAGCCGTTGATCACGGCCGACACCGTCTTGCCATCCTTCTCCCACAGGCCATCGCCATTCTGGGTGAAGCCGGCCTCGGTCATCAGTTGCCCGCTCTTCTCAATGCTGAACTCGCGCGGGTTGTACTTCTCTTCCAGCGCCTTGACCTCGGGCTGGTCAACGAACTTCTGGAGGCCCGGGTACAGCGGGAAGGGATAGATCGTCGAAACCTTCGCGCCGTCGTAGATGATCTCGTCGATCTTGTCGCGATCGATTGAAAGGCTCATGGCCTTGCGCACGCGCACGTCGTTGTATGGCTCGATCTGGGTGTTCATCCACAGCGAGTTGGGCCACCAGTCCAGGTAGCCGAACGGCGGC
The DNA here is from genome assembly GCA_001399705.1 of Kouleothrix aurantiaca. Classification (GTDB taxonomy): domain Bacteria; phylum Chloroflexota; class Chloroflexia; order Chloroflexales; family Roseiflexaceae; genus Kouleothrix; species Kouleothrix aurantiaca. Next base: position 3,326 of record LJCR01000311.1, on the reverse strand, counting down.
TCGTTGCCAGTGTGCGACGTGATCTTGGGGTTCGAGTCGAGCAACTGCTTGGCAACCGACGAGCGAACGTCCAGAATGGCGTCGAACTCGTTGTTGACTTCGCGCTGCACCACGATGTCCATGTTCTGGCCAACCTGGCCACCGATGTTCACCATGACGATGCGCTTGACCTCAGGCAGGGCCTCGCGGCCAGCCTTGACGGCCCACCAGTCTTCGCGCAGGTCGAAGATTTTCTGGTTCTTGTCCCACTGCACCAGGTTGTACGGGCCCGAGTGCGGCATTTCGATGCCACCGAAGTAGGAGTTGACATCGGACTGCTTGCTCAGGTCGTGCTCGGGAACAATCGGAATACCAGTGTCGAACTTGAGCGTCAGCACTTCGAACTTGAAGCGCGGGGCCGGGATCTTGAAGGTCACGACGACGGTCTGATCGTCCACCGCCTTGACTTCCTGCACGTACTGGTCGAACTGCGCGTGGTACGGCAGCTTGTCGTTCTTCAGCTGGCCTTCGAAGGTGAAGACCACGTCCTTCGACGTCACCGGAACGCCGTCGCTCCAAGCTGCGTCTTTGTTCAGCTTGATCGTCAGCTCGGTGAAGTCGGGCTTGGTGTACTCCATGCTATCGGCCAACCAGGGGATGTCTTTGTCGGAGAAGATACCGAAGTAGTACAGCGGCTCCCACAGGAACGCGTTGCCTTCCTGGTGGGTGTAGCCCGGTACTGCCCACGGGTTCGTCACGCCAATTGGCGAGCCGATGCTCCAGCCCAGGTTGACGGTGCGGTTGCGCGGAATTTCCTTCAGCGGGCCGGCCGAAATCGGGCCAGGCTCGGCGGTGGGCGCCGCGGCGGCGGGGGGCTGCTCGGCCGAGGCCGCAGTCGCTTCAGGCGCTTGTGTAGGAGCCTCAGACGAGGCGGCGGTGGGCTGCTCGGCCGAGGCCGCAGTCGCGGCGGGCGCGGCAGTAGGCTGCTCGGCGGGTGCTGCGGTTGGCGTCGCGGCAGGCGCGCCACCACACGCGGCCAGAACCATCATGGTTACGGCGAAGAGAATGAGAAACTTGAGTCTGATCATGGTTTTGGGTCTCCTCCATTGGAGTGAATAGCTGCATTCCATCGTGCGGCCACCAGAACGGGTAAGAGATCAGATCAGTGCTCGCTGGCGTGGCACCTCCTTTTGGCTCGTGTTGCCTTTTTTCCCTACGGAGATTATAATTCTAGGCCAAGTACGGCGCTCTGTCAACTGCAACGTGGCAGCTTCTTTTCTGCCCTCGCCATGGTTGCGCTTGCTCAGGTGCCAAGTCATTAGATCACTTGTGGAGCACGCGCCATGGTCGCCAGCCCCGATCCCGTTCGCGCCTGGGCCGAAACCGTGATGATTCCGACCTACGGCGTCGGCCAGCCCGACCGCAACCCAATGTTCCTGGAAAAACGCGTCTACCAGGGCAGCAGCGGCGCGGTCTACCCCTACCCGGTGATCGACCGCGTGTTCGACGAGAAACGCGACCAGCCCTACACCGCGGTGTTTCTGGAAAATCGCTACCTGCGCATCATGATCCTGCCCGAGCTGGGCGGGCGCGTGCAGATGGCGCTCGATAAAACCAACGGTTACCATTTCATCTACTACAACCAGGTGATTAAGCCCGCGCTGGTGGGCCTGGCCGGGCCGTGGATCTCGGGCGGCATTGAGTTCAACTGGCCGCAGCACCATCGCCCCAGCACCTTCAGCCCGCTCGAATGGCGCATTGCCGAGAATGCCGACGGCAGCCGCACGGTCTGGTGCCCGGAGATCGAGCGCATGCTTTTCACCAAGGGCATGCACGGCCTCACGCTCCTCCCCGACCGCGCCTACCTTGAGATCAGTGTCCAGCTCTACAACCGCAGCAGCGAGCCGCAAACCTTTTTGTGGTGGGCCAACCCGGCGGTGCACGTGAACGACAGCTACCAGTCGGTGTTTCCGCCCGATGTTCACGCGGTGATGGACCACGGCAAGCGCGACGTGAGCGCCTTCCCGATCGCCACCGGAACCTACTACAAGGTCGATTACGCGCCCGGCACCGACATCTCGCGTTACAAGAACATCCCGGTGCCGACCTCGTATATGGCCTATCACTCCGATTTCGATTTTGTTGGCGACTACGACCACAGCCGCCAGGCTGGCATGCTGCATATCGCCAATCACCACCTGGTGCCGGGCAAAAAACAGTGGACGTGGGGCAACAGCGAGTTTGGGCGCGCCTGGGACCGTCAGCTGACCGACGCCGACGGGCCATACATCGAGCTGATGTGTGGCGCGTTCACCGACAACCAGCCCGACTTCTCGTGGATCATGCCGGGCGAAGAAAAGCGCTTCACCCAGATCTTCATGCCCTACAAGGACGTTGGCCCGGCGACGAATGCGAGCAAAGACGCGGTGGTGAATCTCACCATCGCCGGCGATGCAGCGCGGATCGGCGTGTATTGTACCGGGCCGCGAACGGCCCGCGTTGAGCTTGTGGTCGACGAAACGGCGGGCGAACAGGGCAGCGCAGTGATCTGGCAGACCACAGCAAATCTTTCGCCCGAGGAAGTGTTGGCGGAAACGGTGCCCCTGCCCGCTGGCGCACGCCCGCAGCATGTGCTGTTGCGCGTCGCCGACGCCGACACCGGGCAGCTTCTGGTGGAATTTCGCCCGCTGCCCGACGATCGCGCGCCCATCCCGGCGCCGGCAAGCCCGGCCCAACCGCCGGCCGAAATTATAACAAATGAAGCGCTTTTTCTCAACGGCCTGCACCTTGAGCAATACCGCCACGCCACCTACGCGCCCGAGCCCTATTACGAGGAAGCGCTGCGCCGCGACCCGCTCGACAGCCGCTGCAACAACGCGCTGGGCCTGCTGCTGTACCGGCGCGGCACGTTCGCCGAGGCCGAAGATCATTTCCGCGCCGCCATCCGCGGCCTGACGCGCCGCAACCCCAACCCCTACGACGGCGAGCCGTTCTACAACCTGGGGCTGGCGCTGCGCATGCAGGCGCGCTGGCGCGAAGCGACCGACGCGTTTTATAAAGCTGCCTGGAACGCTGCCTGGCAGGATGCCGCCTTTTTCGAGCTGGCGCGATTGGCTGCACGCGGCGGCGACTACCCGCAAGCATTGGCGTTAACCGGCGAAGCGCTGCGGCGCAACTGGTCGCACCACCAGGCCCGCCACCTGCAGGCCGCGCTTCTGCGCCGCAGCGGACAGCCCGACGCGGCCGCGCGCACGGTGGCGCTGGCGCTGGAGCAGGATGCGCTCGACCTGGGCGCGCTCCACGAGCAGCGAATGCTCGCCGGCGACACCAGCCAGCCGCTCAGCGAC
>LJCR01003111.1 GCA_001399705.1 Kouleothrix aurantiaca | reverse complement strand
GCGCGAACGGCGCATACAGCGCCAGAATGCGGTCGCGCACATGGTAGCTGGTGCGGCCTTTGATCAGCACTTCGAAAAACAACCGCACGACCAGAAAAATGACGCGGGTCAGGGTGTCGGGGGCGCTGCGCGGCAGCACAAAGGTGCGCACCGCCGAGATGATTGTGCCGGCCGCCACCGCAACGCCCGCCACAAACGCCAGCAGCCGAAAGGCGAAATCCACGCTTGGTTCCTTGCTTTTTCAAATGGCTGGGAAGCGCGCCAGAGCGCAGGCAGCATTATACGTGATCGATGCGCAGCATGCAGGCGGTTGCGCTGGCCGCGCGGCGTGTTATCATACTCGGCCGCAAGCATGTTTGCGTGGGGCAAGGCCAAGGAGAAGGAGCGAATCATGGATGAGCAGGCGATCCGCGCGCTGCTTGAAGGCGTGCGCAGCGGCCAGGTTCCACTCGAAAGCGCCGTGGCGACGCTGCGCGAGCTGCCATTTGTCGATATGGGTTTCGCGCAGCTCGATACGCACCGCGCGCTGCGCCGCCGCTTCCCCGAGGTGGTGCTGTGCGCGGGCAAACGCACCGGGCACGTTGTTGCGATTGTCGAGCGCCTGGCGCAGGGCCCAGGCCCGCTGCTGGCGACGCGCGCCACGCCCGAGGTTTATGCGGCCGTGCGCGAGGCCGTGCCAACGGCGCGCTACGAGGAGCTGGCGCGCTGCAT
>LJCR01003110.1 GCA_001399705.1 Kouleothrix aurantiaca | reverse complement strand
CGGGCGATGGCAGCGGCGCGCTGGCCGAGGCGGTGAGCAGCATGCTTGCCGAGGTCGGCCAGAACGGGGCTACGGGCATGCGCTTCAGCGTGCCGCGTGTGCTGGCGTGGCAGCCTGATCTCAAGCTTTCGCTGCTGGAAAACCTGCCCGGCAAAGATATTGTGGGCGATCTGCTCAAGGCGCGCCTGCGCGACAAGCCGGCGCCTGGCGCGGCCTTGAGCCTGGAAGACACCATCGAGGCAGCCGCTGGCCTGGCGGCCGCGCTTCATCGCTCGGGCAGCACGCTCGGGCCGCGCCGCTCGATCGACGACGAGCTTGGCCGCCTGGGTGCGACAATCGCCGCAATGCAGCCGTTTTCGCCCGAGCTTTGCGCCGTACTGGGCGAGTGGCATGCCTTGTTGAGCCAGCATGCCCGCGAAACCCACGCGCTTCCGTTGTGCTTCAGCCATGGCGATTTTACCGCCGGGCAGATTTTGTTTGATGGAACAGCCTGCGGCCTGATTGACTTCGACTCGGTGTGTCAGGCCGAACCGGCACTCGATATCGCGCAGTTCATTACCTACCTGACGGTTGGTGGTCAGAAATCCAAGCGCACGGTTGAAGAAACGGCTGCTTTGTTCGCCGACCTAACGGCGCGCTTTATGCAGCGCTACTGCGCAGCGGCGGGGTATACGGGCAATGCGGCACAGCACCTGGAAGAGCGGGTAACGC
>LJCR01003105.1 GCA_001399705.1 Kouleothrix aurantiaca | reverse complement strand
CCATCGTCACCGAACTGTTTGGCGGCCGGCTCTGGCACGACGGTGCACGCTTCCTGTTCGAACTGGCTGCGCCGCGCTTTCAGCTGCGCGTGCTCGCCTCGGGCACCCGCTCGGCCAAGGTGCTTCAGCTCATGGAGGGCGAAAACCTGATTGGGCGGCGGCGCGCCCCACAACAGCACGAGCGCCGCCTCACGCTTGGTGGCGACGAGCTGATCTCGGCCGATCACGCCACCTTCACGGTTGGTGACGGCGACCAGGTATTTGTGCGCGACACCAGCAAAAACGGCACCTGGGTGGCTGCAGCCGGCGGCGCTGAAGAGCGCGTCCGGCGCGAGCGGTCGATCTCGCCCGGCGACGAGCTGCGCCTGGGAATTACGCGGCTGCGGCTGGAGCGGGTTGAGGGCGCGGAAGATAGCAAGGAATGAGCATGAGCACAGGCAATCCTGGCCCAGATGATGCGGAGTCGCTTCGCGTGCGGCTGCGCGAGCTGCGCAAGGCGCTTGATGAAATCAGCGACCTGATCGACCGGGCGGTGACGGCCGAAGAAGCGCTGCGCCTGAGCGAAGAGCGCTTCCGCATGCTCGTCGGTGGGGTGCGCGACTACGCCATTTTCATGCTCGATCCGCAGGGCTATATCGGCAGCTGGAACCTCGGCGCCCAGCTGCTCAAAGGCTATTCTGCCAGCGAAATCATTGGCAAGCACTTTTCGATC
>LJCR01003107.1 GCA_001399705.1 Kouleothrix aurantiaca | reverse complement strand
CGGCCTGCGCCAGCGCGCGCTCGGCCGCTTCGACTTCGCGCGCAAGCTCGTGGCGCAGCTGGTCGAGCTGCTGGAAGGCCTCGTACAGCGCGCTGTACAGCTGTTCGGCATGCTGGGCCACGTCGGTGTAGCCCTGAACGGCGTTGCGCAGGTTATTTGCGCGCGCAGTTTCTTCGCTGCGCTCGGCCGCCTGGAGCGCGGCGTAGGCGGCCTGAAGTTCAGCCTGGAGCGCGGCCAGTCGCTCGGGCGTGTCGCCCGGCAGGTCGTTCTCGTGCAGCCCGACGAACTGGTTGATCTTCTGCACCTCGCCGGCGGCAAGCTGCTGGGCGCGCTGCGCCTGCTCGCGCAAGGCGTTCATCGCCGCGACCTCGCCGCGCGCATTGGCGATCGCCTGGTCGGCCAGGCGGTTGGCTTCCAGCGCCTGCTTGACGATGGCGAGCCAGTTCGGGCGGGCCTGCTGCAGCTCGGCGTTGGCCTCCTTCAGCAGCGCGCCGGCCTGGGCCAGCGCCTGCTCGGGGTTCTTGCCCACATCCGGGTCGTTGCTGTGCACATACTGCCAGCCAGCGTCGAAATCGGCTTGCGCGGCGGCAAGCTCGGCGCGGGCGGCGTCGCGCGCGGCCTGCAGGTCTTTCAGGCGCTGAAGAATGGTGTCGATCAGCGTGCGCGCAAAGCTCAGGCGCTCTTCAGCTGCGTCAAGGTCGCCCTTCGCGCC
>LJCR01003106.1 GCA_001399705.1 Kouleothrix aurantiaca | reverse complement strand
GGTTCTACGCGCTGTTCGCGATCGACTTCACCAACAAGAAGTACGCCAACAGCCCGATGTACCCCGAGGCAGTGCGGCGCTTCGCGCCCTTCGTGGGCAGCTCCTACGAGCCGGGCGTCACGCTCTCGAATAAGCCGGTCGAGGTGTATGCGATCTTCGGCGGGCAGTGGCCGCATTCCAGCTTCATGGTGCCGGGCGGCGTGATGTGCGCGCCCACGCTTTCCGACATGACGCGCTCGCGGGCCATTCTGGAATACTGGAAAAACGAGTGGCTGGAGAAATACTGGCTGGGCTGCTCGATCGAGCGCTACCGCGCGATCAAGAGCTGGGCCGATTTCCAGGCCTGGCTGGACGAATCGCCCAAGCACCGCGATTCCGACCTGGGCTTCTTCGTGCGCTTCTGCCAGGATGTCGGCCTCGACAAGTATGGCGGCGGCGTGGGCAAATATATCGCCTATGGCTACATTCCGCACCACCAGAAGTACAACCGCCCAACCATCGCCAACCGCCAGGGCGCGCTGATTTATCGCGGCGGCGTGTACGACGGCCAGAACTGGATGGACTTCGACCAGGCCAAAATGCTGGAGCACGTCGCGCACTCGTTCTACGCCGGCAACACGGCCCGCCACCCCTTCGACGGCGTGACTGAGCCGCTCGACCCGGCCAGCGCCGGCCCCGACAAATACACCTGGGACAAAGCGCCGCGCTATGG
>LJCR01003103.1 GCA_001399705.1 Kouleothrix aurantiaca | reverse complement strand
CCTCTACGCGCAGCGGATCGCGCCGCTCAGCCAGGATCGCACCTTCATCAGCCTGGCGGTTCCACTTAGCATCAACACCAAGCCCGACGAGGGCATCGGACTCATCCGCACCCTGCACGGGGTGCTGCCGCCGGCCAATCTCAAGCTCGGCGCTCCATCGCCGCTGGTCCTGCGCTGGACCGGGATGCCCGAGCAGCCCATCAAGCAGGGGGTGAGCGTGCTGGGTTCAGCCGACCTGGTCGTCAGCATCCAGAAGACGCTGGAGGGCCTTGGCAAGGGCACTGAGGCTGATATAGCCGACGACCCAATCATCAAGGAGCTGAAAGGCGGGCGCTACCTCTGCTGGGCCGACGCGCGGCTTCAGGCGCCGGATGATCTGCCGATCGCGATCCCGAGCGGGCCGAGCCCGCTGCAAGACGCGCTGCTGCCCGCCATGGCCCCGCAGTCAGGCGTCATCCTGGGTGATATGCAGATCATTCTGCGCCCGGTCCCGGATCGCTCGTGGCGCACCGCGGTGCTCTCACGTCTGGAGAGCCTCAAGGTCGATGCCGGCGCGGCTGAGCGCCGCGTGATGGAGCAGAAAGCGGCCGGCCCGGCGTTTGAGGTCGCGGTCCGGCTGATCGCGATCGCGGAAAAGCCGGAGGCGGGCGCGCAGATGGTCAAGACGATGGGTAACGCGCTGTCCTCCTCAGCCCAGGGCATCGCGACAGCGC
>LJCR01003104.1 GCA_001399705.1 Kouleothrix aurantiaca | reverse complement strand
CAGAAGGGCCGTTGTGGTTTGGCGATGGTCGCTACCTCTTGTTTTCCGACATCCCGAACGACCGCATGCTGCGCTGGAGCGAGGAAACCGGGCAGGTCACGACCTTCCGCGCGCCTTCGAACAACAGCAACGGCAACACGTGCGACCGCCAGGGCCGGCTGGTGACATGCGAGCACGGCACGCGCCGCGTCACGCGCACCGAGCACGATGGCCGCATTACGGTGCTGCTGGATTCCTTTGACGGCAAGCGCCTGAACGCGCCCAACGACGTCGTCGTGCATTCCGATGGCTCGATCTGGTTTACCGACCCGGGCTATGGCATTCTGGTGAACTACGAGGGCTACAAAGCGCCGTTCGAGCTGCCGCGCTACGTTTACCGGATCGACCCCGGCAGCGGCGCGGCGACGGTGGTGGCCGACGACTTCGACCGCCCGAACGGCCTGTGTTTCTCGCCCGACGAGCGGCTGCTGTATATCGTGGATACCGGCGCGCCGGGGCATATTCGCGTGTTCGACGTGGCGGATGGCACGCTCAGCAACGGCCGCGTGTTTGTGACGATGAGCCCGGGCGGCTCGGATGGCATTCGCACCGACACGGACGGCAACCTGTGGTCGGCGGCGGGCTGGGGCGGCGCGGGCTTCGATGGCGTGCACTGTTTTGCGCCCGACGGCACGCTGATCGGCCAGATCCACCTGCCCGAGGCATGCTCGAAC
>LJCR01003102.1 GCA_001399705.1 Kouleothrix aurantiaca | reverse complement strand
GCGTCGACCCGCAGCGCTTCATTATCACTGCAATGGCCGAAGACGCCGATCATGGGCTGTGGGCGCTGGCAGTGGGCGACCCGACGCTCTACCACTTTGATCGCGCGCGCCAGCAGTTCGCAGCGTTTGCGAACACCAGCCTGAGCGCCGAGCAGCGCAGCCGCGCCAACCTGCGCACGCTCGCCGTTGCGCCCGACGGGCGGGTGTGGCTGGGCGGCGCGGCCGTGCACAGCGCCTTTGATCGCCACACGCAGCGCTTCACCAGCTACCTGAATGACCCCGCACAGCCCGGCGGCCTTCCGCGTGCGGAAATTCAGGCCATCCACCCCGACGCGCACGGCACGATCTGGCTCGCGACAAACAGTGGTCTGGTGGCGTTCGATCCGCTCCACGCCGCCAGCACCACCTATACCAGAAAAGATGGCCTGGCAAACGACTCGGTCAGTGGCATCCTCGAAGATGCGCAGGGCGTGCTGTGGCTCAGTACCAACGGCGGCATTTCGCGCTTCGTGCCACAGCAGCGCAGCTTTCACACCTACGACAAATCCGACGGCATCCAGGGTAACCAGTTCACCGTAGCGCGCGCTGGCCGCGACGGCACGCTCTTTTTTGGCGGCCGCGACGGCCTGACGGCCTTTCAACCCACGAAGCTCGCGCTGCGCAAGTACCAGCCGGCGGGTGTACTCACTGCCCTGAAAATCGCCCACAAACCCG
>LJCR01003101.1 GCA_001399705.1 Kouleothrix aurantiaca | reverse complement strand
GACGCAAGTCGGACTCGGACTGGGCGGTGAAGCCGCGGATCGACGAGCCGTCGAAGGTCAGGTTGTCGTACGACTTGATCAGGAATTTCTTGTCGTAGTCGAGCATGTGCAGGCGGCCTTCCAGGTCGCTAAAGCACACCGTCACCGCCTTGATGCCCTTCTGGTCGGTCAGGTAGCGCAGGCGCTCTTCGGCCAGCTGATCCATTGGTGTGCGCGCCGAGCGCTTGGCCTTAGCTTCGAGGTTGAGCTCTTCCAGCTCGCTATAGGGAATCTCAAGGAAGTCGCGCAGGGAGCTTGTCATGGTTTCCACACCTTTCAGTAACTGCTTATGCATCGACTCTATTTGGCGGCACCGCATATGCACCCGCATACGTCAGACGCTAGACATGTGTAGCGCCGTGCTGCCATCTGCCGGCATGCCGCGCCAGCTGTCGTTCGTCGAGGCGAACGCCCAGGCCAGGCTGAACAGGCAGCGGGATAGCACCATTGCGAAGGCTTATTGGCTGTTCGAGCAGGTCGCCGGTGAGCAGCGCGCCGGTGGCGAGGCCACAGGGCAGCAGCGGCGGCGGCAATGTTGCGGCGAGGCGCAGTGCCGCGGCAACGCCGACCCCAGCGTCGATCGTTGTGGTAACCAGTGTTTGAACCCCGGCTGCGTGCGCCAGCGCGATGATTGCGCGCCCCCGCCGCAGCCCGCCAGACATCATTGGTTTGACGA
>LJCR01003100.1 GCA_001399705.1 Kouleothrix aurantiaca | reverse complement strand
CCTTGAGGTGGTGGCGCTGCAGGGCCTCGATATCGAGATTGCGCGCGGCGAAATGCTGGCGCTGGTCGGCCCGTCTGGTTCGGGCAAATCGACCTTTCTGAGCGCGCTGGGCGGGCTGGATCGCCCTTCCGCTGGCAAGCTCGAAGTTGACGGCCAGAACCTGCTCAAGCTCAACCAGGCCGAGCTGACAACCTACCGCCGCGAGCAGGTTGGCTTTGTCTGGCAGCAAACCACGCGCAACCTGCTGCCCTACCTGACAGCGCGCGAAAATGTCGAGCTGCTGATGACGCTGGCCGGCCGCGGCCTGCGCGAGCGCCGCGCCTGGGCCGCCGAGCTGCTCGACGCGGTGGGCATGCACGAGTATGCCAACCAGAAGCCGACGCAGCTTTCGGGCGGGCAGCAGCAGCGCGTGGCAATTGCATGCTCGCTGGCGAACAAGCCGAAGATCCTGCTGGCCGACGAGCCAACCGGCGAGGTCGACTGGCCGACCGCGCAGATGATCCTCAAGCTGCTGCACGACCTGCGCGACCGCTATAACCTGACAATCGTGCTGGTGACGCACGACCCGCGCGTGGCTGAGCAGGCCGACCGCGTGGTCGCCATCCGCGACGGGCGCACTTCCAGCGAAACCATCCGCGCCGAGGAGCGGCTGAGCAGCAATGGCACCGAAGCGCCGACCCTGGGCGCGCCGCGTCTGGCGATCGAGGAGCTGGTGG
>LJCR01000310.1 GCA_001399705.1 Kouleothrix aurantiaca | reverse complement strand
TTCCAGCACTGTGGGTACCGATTTCCTCCCAATCTTGATCAATGGTTTTGCACTTAGCTATAGTTCGCAACAATCGTATCTCTATAGAAAGATGTTCTCGTGTTCTTGGCTGACAGGGAGAGAGCCCACGACGCGCTTGACCTGCTCCCGCAAAACTTTTCATTCTTTTGGCCGCGAGCGAGTCAAAACGGGGTCGGGCCCAGGTGAGAAAGCTGTGCTGCCGGCAAGATGAACGAATAGCCACAATTCGTTCATCGAAAATACCCTCAATTTACTACTCCGTGGCGTGCTACTTGCTGTAATGGCTCTGCTAAGAATTTTCCTGGTTTACACTATAGCCACGGGAAATACAACTGGAACAATGAACCTAGATTGCGTTTTTGTCATAATTGAAAGGGCTGCTTCAAAAGGAATACGGCTTTCTGATGCTGTAGACCTTTCATAATCCTGTTATGAACCGGGAAAATTCCCCCGCTCCCCTCATAACTAATCTCAAAGTGCTCGCGTTATATCATATAACCTGCACTTAAAGAAACATACGTAGTGCCTTCGGCAGTGTAGCCGGGAAAAGTGAGCTTGCTCACTGACTGCAACGCGTTTCCTACAAAGGCAACTGATAGTCTAGAAGCGATAGCTTGGCAAAAAGCCGACAACAGGTTGTTGTAGAGGCTGCGCAAAATGCGAAATGTACGCCCGCTCTGCGTGGGCGTGTCTCGCTGCTATGCACATCGGTATTGCCTGGAGGAAGCGAGCTAGCCAGCCAATGTGCCAAAGATTGCCACTACCGGAATCGTCTAAACATTTTGTTATTTGATTGTGGGCTAGCTTCATACGGGATTTACATGTTAATCCTATGATAAGACTGACTAGGTAGGTTTTAACATACTTGCGTACGAGCTGGAGCTGGCGCAGAAGTAAAAGAACGTAGATTGAAATTGGGCTTGCCCTTGGCGCGTGATGGTATGGCCGAAGGTAAGAATCGCAAAATTACATCTGATGTCATCACGGAGGAAGAGGTCATATGAAGTCAATTCGCTGGCGTGTAGCCTTTACCATTTTATGGCTCAGCCTGTTATTTAATATTGAGCGCTTCGATTTCGAAAAAGGTGCAAACGTTAACCTTAGCTCTTCCTTTTATATGATCGCTGCTGCGACGGCCGCGCTGTTTTTGCTGGTGCGGATGCCCCAGCGCATTATGTACGTAGCAAGCGCGGGCGTCCTCGCAATCTACACCGTGACAAAGGTAATAAGCACTATTCCGGTTTTTCAGGGGTTTCACAAATACATCACTATCACTGAAGTTGTTGCCCTTTTTATTACAATAGCCCTGACCTGGCTGGTAAACCAAGGCCTGCGCGACTTTGAAGACGCAGTGGAAGCGATTTCGCTGCCCAAGGGCCGCGTTGGAGTGTTGGACTACGACCAGATGCAAGAGCGCATTCGCACTGAGCTGGGGCGTGCCCGCCGCCACCAGCACCCGATGAGCCTTGCCGCAATCGAGATCGACGCAAGTTCCTCGAATGCGGCACTTCACCGGGCCGTGCGCGATGCGCAGGTTGCCCTCCTGAAGCGGTATGTCCAGGTTCAGTTCGGTGTTTTCCTCAGCAAGAATACGCGTGAAACCGATGCAGTGGCGCATCACGACAACAACGGCCATTTCTTGCTGCTGGCCCCCGAAACCCCGGCCGACCAAACCGAAGGCCTGCTGAACCGGCTATCGCACCAGGTTGAAGAGCATCTGGGTTTGCGCTTTCGCTTTCACGTTGCCGATTTCCCAAAAACGGCACTGACTTCGGAAGAGCTTGTGCACAAGGCAACCGAAAAGCTCCGGCGTGAGACAGAGACGTCGAACGACCAACGGGCTAAGCCCGAACCGTCTGTGGCGACTCGAACAGCCGATACGTAGGATATCGGCACCTCTTCTCAATACCCTCGAGCAATGCAGACTGAGGAAGAGAATGGAACGGCTCACGTAAATCGTGTGGGCGTGAAGGAGTATGGCAATGGTACAAGATGTGACGAATCGGTCGAGGTCGACTTCGCCTTGGTATCTCGATTTCGACCCGCAGAATCGCATCATTCGCGGGAAGGCGTATTTCTTTGTCAAGCGAGCAATTGATATCACGGCCTGCCTGATGGTTGCGCCAATTGTGGGGCCGCTGCTGCTGCTGCTTGCAGTTCTGGTATATATCGACTCGCCGGGCCCGGTCTTTTTCCGGCAGCTGCGCACCGGGAAAGGTGGCCGGCGGTTCAAGATGTATAAATTTCGTTCAATGGTGCCGAACGCAGAAGAACTAAAGATTAAATATGCGCACCTGAACGAGCTCACGTGGCCAGATTTCAAAATCTCGAACGATCCGCGCATCACACGTGTTGGTAAACTGCTGCGGAAAACTAGCCTCGACGAACTCCCGCAGCTATTGAATGTGCTGAAAGGCGATATGTCGCTGGTTGGCCCTCGCCCAACATCATTCTCGCCAGAGACATACCGCCTGTGGCACACCGAGCGCCTTGAGGTCGTGCCGGGCCTCACTGGCCTGGGCCAGGTCAGTGCCCGCAGTAACCTCGATTTCGATCAGCGGCTAAAACTGGATATCGCCTATATTGAGCGCCAAAGCCTGATGATGGACATTCGTATTATCTTTCTTACTGCCGCTCAGGTTTTTATTGGCGATGGCGCGTACTAGCAAAAGTGGCTAGTAGCCATTATGGCGGTAGATGGTCGCTCGGGCGGCGGATGTACAAGCCCGGCACCTGGCTGCATCTGGGAAGAATTGATCGACTGTGGTTCGCTGTAAACAGTACAATGTAGCACGCGTGCCGGCACACCAAGTAAAACCGCTCAACTGAGCGACAAGAAAGTGGGTTGGTGTCACAGCCAACCCGATCTCGACGGAGGAAAAAGAACTGTATGGAACTCAAGAATTATTTTTCGGTTTTTCAACGGTGGGGATGGATTGTACTTTTATGCACTGCTTTGGCCGGAATTACAAGCTACTGGTACTCATCCCAGCTGCCAGTAGTTTATCAGGCACGCTCGCGCTACCTGATCGGTTCGGTGTTGGATAACCCGAACGTGACCAGTAATGACCTGCGGGCAAGCACACAAATTGGGCAAACTTACGACTCGCTTGTGAACAGCCGCCCGGTGCTGGATAATGTTATTGCCAAGCTGAAGCTGAACACCACACCCGACGCCCTGACCGATCAGGTGAGCGGTACCTGGATCGATACCACCCAGATCCTGAGCATCCGCGCCAACGCCAACGACCCCAAGCTGGCGGCCGATATTGCGAATGCCGTCGGTGATGAGCTGATCGCTCTGAGCCCGAGCGGCCCTGGCAGCAAGCAGGTGGCTCGCCGGCAGGACGGCGAGGCGCAGATCGCCCGCCTGCAGGAGACCATCCGTGCAACGCAGGCCGAGATTGATCAGCTGACCAATCAGATTCAGCAGACCACCGAGGCCACCGCGCAGCGTGCTCTGATCATTCGCCTTGATGATCGCCGCGCCCAGCTGGCCGCCGCGCAGCGCGCCTATGCCGACTTGTACCAGCTGCTGCTGACCAGTGATGTTAACAAGATCACGATGGTTGAGCCGGCTGTTGCCGAGCCGACGCCGATTGCGCCAGATGTCCAGCGCAACGTGCTGGCCGCCGTTATCGCAGGCCTGGTGCTGGGCTTGGCTGCAATGATGCTGCTTGAGTTCTTTACTGACGTAATTCACACTCCAGAAATGCTGCGCACCGTGACTGGCCTGACCTACCTGGGCGGCCTGGCGCGCCACAAGAAGCTTTCGGGCAAGGATGGCGCGCAGCTCGTAACGCTGGCAGCGCCTGAGACGCTGGCCGCCGAGAGCTTCCGCGTTCTGCGCACCAATCTGCAGATCCCGGGCACCGACCGCCACCTCCCGTCGCTGCTCATCACCAGCCCGTCGCGCGGCGATGGCAAAACCGATGTTGCCGCGAACCTGGCAGTTTCCTTTGCGCGCGCTGGCAAGAAAGTCATTCTGATCGACGCCAACATGCGCCGGCCACAGCTAGCTGCATTGTTCGGCTTGAACGATAAAGCTGGGCTCTCAAGCCTCTTCGAGGTGCGCGACCGCCTGCCCCAGCCTGTGCCAGTGCAGTCTGTTCCTGGCCTTTCGGTGATTACGGCCGGCACAAGCACCCCGAACTCATCGGAGATCTTAGGCTCGCAGCGGATGTATGAGCTACTGCAGATGTGCAAGGCTCACGCCGATATGGTAATCATCGACAGCCCATCGCTCTGGTATTCGGATACGCTGGCGCTGGCTCCCCAGGTCGATGGCGTGCTGCTGGTTGTTGGCAGTGGCTCGACCGGCCGTGAAACCACCATCAGCGCTGTCGAAAGCCTGCGCCTGGTGGGCGCCAACATCATCGGCGCGGTGCTGAACCGCGTGAAGGCTGGCCCGGCTTACCAGTACTACCCGAGC
>LJCR01000031.1 GCA_001399705.1 Kouleothrix aurantiaca | reverse complement strand
GCGCTCCAGCAGCACGTGCGCGCTATAGCCGACGCCGCGATGCCGAGAGGCGACGTACGCGCGGCTGATCTCTGTGCGGAGCTGGGGTGGCAGCTCGTATTGTTGAGCGCCTACGAGGAGGCCCGGCCCTACCTCGCTCGGGCGCTCGCCATCCGTGAAGCCGTGCTCGCATACGACCACCCGGATACAGCCGCAGCCCTCAATCGCTTGGGTCTGCTTTGCGATTACCAAGGGCATCTCGCTGAGGCGCACCGTTTGTACGACCGCGCGCTGGCGATCTGGGAACAAACACGGGGGCCAGATCACCTCGATACGGCGCACGGTTATAACAATCTGGGACACCTCCTGTGCTACCAGGGGAGCTATCACGATGCCTTTCCCTATCTGCAGCGGGCGCTGGCGGTTCGGCGGCGCCTGCTCGGCCTCAGGCATGCCGACACCGCGCGGACACTGAACAATCTTGGCTACCTGATGTTCAAAGTGGACAGGCCCGCCGCCGCCCGGCGCTACCTCAAACTGACGCTAGCGATTCGCGAGCAGATACTCACGCCCAACCACACCGCAACGGCGCAGACGCTGAACGAGCTGGGTGAGGTACTCTATGCACAGGGCGATTATATCGGTGCCCGGCGCTACCACGAGCGAGCGCTGGCGATGCGCGAGGCGGTGCTCGGCGTGTCGCATTTCCATACCGCGCAAAGCCTGAAAAACCTGGGCATGCTGCTCTGCGATCAAGGAGATTTCGCTGGGGCGCGCGCCTACCTGGAGCGAGCACTGGCGATCTGTGAGCTGGCCCTCGGACGCGACCATATCGAAAGCGCCTGGAAATGTGCGGCGCTTGGCGATCTCCTGTATGCTCAGGGCGATGAGCCTGGCGCGCAATCCTACTTCGAGCGGGCGCTGGCGGTCTACGAGGCGCAACTCGCGGCGGGGCACGGCGATATTGAGCGGGTGAGGGGACGGCTGGCCGAGATCGTGCGGCGCTCGGGCGAAAGTTATTGAAGAGCCATAACTCCGTCGAACCACCAATCTAGAAGCACCGAAAAGTCACCAATAGGATAACAATAAATACCTGCCCTGATTCACGCCGGCTGGTTGCCGACCGAATTTCAATTTCCCCTTATTGGTTACTGCCCGTATGTCGGCGCGATGTGGGCACTGAGCCACGCAGCGGCAGTATCCGCGTGTGTGTCGTGTGCCACACGCCGGCGCAGATCTACCAGCTTGAGCGAAACGGATAGCCGCTCCGAGTCGGAACTGGCGGCGGGCAACTGCCCGCCGCAACTCCTTTTGAGGGATGGTAAAGGTTCGAGAGAAAGGGGCCACTACGAAGGCGCCTTTAATCACTCTCGGATACAAGCTCACGGTGTTTCGGAGTAGTTGAGACCGCTCTGAACCCTTCTGTTGTGTGTTTTCAGTGCTTTCGGCCATACAGATCTGCTTCGATCGTTGATCGCTGACTCCTATGCAGGTGTAAACGCGCGACGACAGAACCATTTCATTGTGAGCCAACCGGAAATCTTACCTATTCTCATTTGGCCAGCGCCTATGTGGGAGTGGCCCTTTCGTGACGAATCCTGACCATCCCTCTATCCGGCTGGCTCTGTCGGGTCAGGAGCGTACTGGCTGCGCCTCGCGCAAGAAGTCGCCGGCATGCGCGGCAAACCGGGCGTGCTGCTCGCGAGTCGCGGCACTGAACTGGTCGAGCTGAACGGCGCCGCCGCTCAGGGCGATCAGCGCTCCGATCGCGGCGGCGTAGCGTGGGCCGAGCCGGAGCTGGTCGCGCGGCGCGAGACCGCTCAAGCGGCCAAAGTTGTGGTCCAGGTCGCGGGCCTTGATCCTGATTGCTCGCGGCGTGCCGAGCAGCCGCAGGATATAGTCGCGGTACGACTCCTTCGGCCGGCGCGAGAGCGCATCAAGGACGATCAGGTCGCCCTCGCTCACGCCGCGGGCCCGCAGCTCCTCCAACGTGGCGTGGCGATCTTCGACCACGTCGTGCAGCGCGGCGACGACGCGGTCAGCCTCGTCGCAGGCCAGCACAACCGTCATCAGGTGCAAAATATACGGCTGCCCCTGCTTATCCACCTGGCCCCGGTGGGCCTGAGCTGCGAACAAAAAGGCGTCTTCGAGGTTCATAGCTAGTGTCCTCGATTGTGCGGCCGCGCGGGATCTATCGCGCTGGGCCCTACATCAGAGCCCAGAACCCGCCAGCAAGCACGCTCGGCCGCGAACATTGTCGTCCGCCCTAAGAAGCCGGCGGGAAAGCGCGCGTGGAACGGCACGCCGCGCAGCACGTGGGCCACGTGTAGGGCGTGTTGCCCGATGTAGCGCGCACCGGCTACGTAGACCGCGCCTTCGCCCGGCATCGCGACGTCCAGGACCACGCCGTCCGCGTCCTCGACCCAGCCATGCGCGATCGGGTGGCGGCCGAGCGGGGCCATGAAGCCTTCCACATACACGCCGCCCGGGATACGCGCCCAGCCTTCCCAGGCACTTCTCCAGCAATCACCCCGGGCGCCGGCCACCTCCGCCGCCAGTTCGCGCGCCCGCTCCGGGTCGACAGCCGCGGCAGCCTCATAATACCCGGCTTGCTGGCGCCTGCGCTCGGCGATGATGGCGGCGCGCTGCGGCTCGTCCAGATCCGGCAGCCAGCGGCGGCAGGCTGCGCACAGCCGCGGCCACAGGTTAACCCAGGGATGACGGGCCGCCGCGCCGCGAGCGGGGCGGGCGCAGATGCCGCAGCGCAACACAGGTGATGTGGTGGCCTCCCGCATCGTCACTCCGCCGTGCCCGCGGCCAAAGAAGCCGCGAGCCCATCGAGAAACGCGCTGATCGTCGGCGCGCTGCCTTCCGGCTGCTCGACGACCCGCACATACAGCGTCCGAGCCTCCTGCTCACACCAGGCCGCGTCCTTGGATGCCGTCGAGCCCCAGAACAGGCCGATGAGCGCGCGCAGCAGCTCATCGCGGTTCGCGAGCACGGTGCCGGCCGGAACATAGCGTTCGCCGTCAATATAGACATCCATCACGGTCTCCTCAGTCTTCCCAGACGACGACCAGGCGCTTCCCGCCCAGCGCGCATGCCAGCCCCCGCGCGACCTGCCGCGCGGCAAGTACGGTCGTAACCCCGGCGGACGAGAGCAGCGCGGCCAGCGCAGCGTCCGAGAGGCTCAGACGCTCGGCCTGGCATGCGGCCAGCGCTAAACCATCGGGGCTGGACGGCGTTGGCTGCACCGTGGCCCAGCCGTACCACGCGTCAAACTGCCAGAGTACAGGCTGGCCCAGACGGTCGGCGTGTCGTTGGGCTCGGCGATCGGCCTCTGCCTCTTCCCGATCCCAGCTCATCGTCTCGCAGCGGTAATGCTCGATCTCGACAGCCAGCGTCGGAGCGGCTCCGCCCTGCTCGTGGGCAATCCGCTCGTCAATGAAGCGTTCCTGCCACGCCCCGGTCGCGACCCCGCGCTCCTGCTCGAACGTCGCCATAGCCGGCTGTACGATTGTAACCCAGCCTGGAGTACCCACTTGAATGCTCCTCTATCGTCCCCGGTCACGCCTGGCGATCTGGGACATCTCTGTCCTGGTTGAGCCGGGCCAGCATTCGCCTGGCGAGCTGCCCGGGCTCTCAGTCGGCCGGGTCGTTCGACCACGGCCCACGCCAATACGCAACGCTCCTACCTTCGATCAGGCGGCCGCCACCGCGGTGAGTCGGCTCCTCGAATACCTGCGCGACGACCGTACCGGCACCGCCGTTCTCGGCGATGAAGACCTTCGGCGGAACTCGCTCGCCACTATCGAAATCCAGTGCGAAGCCGTAGATCATCGTTATCCTCCAGGAAGCGCCGCCGTGAGGCGCGCGGTAGACAGCAAGGTTCACCATAAAAAGGGGCCTCCTTTCGTGTTGATATGACATTCCTACGGCGCGGGGACCGTCGTGTTTGCGCGACTGGGGGAAGCGTCGGGCAACCAATTCTATTGACACAAATGTGCTATATATGGTATGCTATTCATATGCAGCGCACGATCCGTATCCGACTTGAGCCGTCGCCTACCCAGGCTACCATGCTCGCAGAAACCAGCCGCCAGTTTACGGCGGTCTTTAACGCTGTGTGCGCCTATGGCTGGCAGCAGAGCGAGAAGAACGGGATCGAGTTGCACCGTGCGTTGTACTATCCGGTCAAAGCCGACTATCCGGCCCTGGTGAGTGACCTGCATGTGCAGGCGCGCGTCAAAGCCACCGAGGCAGTCAAAAGCGCGCTCGCGCTCCGACGCGCTGGCCGGAAGGTCAGTCAACCACGCTCTCTTGCCTGCCCGCCGCGCTACAACGTTCACACCTACCGGGTCGATTGGGAAAGCCAAACCGTGCGTATGTCGCTTGTGGGCGGGCGGCAGACGATCCGTTTTCGTATTCCCTCCTTCAGCGCCAAGTATGCGGGTTATCCCACCGATACCGCCGATCTGGTTGAGCGGGATGGCCATTGGTGGCTGCATATCGTCGTTACGGTTCCTGCCCCACAGGTCGAGCCGACTGATCAAGTCGTTGGCGTCGATCTGGGCATCAGCCGTCCCGCTGTGACGAGCAGCAACCGCTTCTTGGGCAAGAAGGCGTGGAAGGCAATCGAAGGTCGGCTGTTTCATCTCAAGCGAGCATTGCAAAAGAAAGGCACACGCAGCGCAAAACGGCATCTCAAGCTCCTCCGCCACCGACAGAGACGCTTCCGCCGCGACTGCGATCATATACTCTCCAAGCAGATCGTTCAGGCGGCTCCGCCGGGCGGAACGATCGTGCTGGAAAACCTCAAGGACATCAGACGGCGAATGAAGGCCAAACGGCGTACCAAAACCAAGCGCCGAATGCACTCCTGGTCGTTCGCCCAACTCAAGGGCTTTATCAGGTACAAAGCCGAGGAACGGGGCTGTACGGTGGTTGCGGTTGACCCGCGACATGTGCGACGTGAAGTCGCCGCCAGAATTGTTCTGCTGAGCGCGTTGCTCTGACAGAACCTGCTGTCCCATCAGCAGTACCCTACGAGGTAGTGCAGCTAGGTAACGAACTGTGCGAAGCCCTCGGACAATGTACCCGCAGTCGCAAGACTGGCACCGGCGCCGTGAGGCAATAGTGCGTCTGTCAGCGCCACGACGGACAGGGCCTAGGGTCGATGGTATGGTCAGCATATGCGAACGCTTGATAAACATCGTAAGGTCTAACGAGCCAAAGGCGCTGTCAGGCTTGAGCCAAAAGGCTACGCAGTCGGCACACAGGTTGTTGTCGTCCTGTGTCATGGGCATCAGTACTGCCGGTGAATAGAGCGGACCTACCCCATCAGCGTTCTGGCGGCGGAACACGGTAAGCCCGTATCGCTCCCTTTGGGTAAGCTCGTCGCAAGACCAGCCACACGCGGTGCGGGTACAGGATGTCGGAGCAAGCGAATGCCGCTTTGTAATAAGGCGGATACGGGTTGAGCCACGAGCAACATCATCCGACGCGAAAGCGGGCAGACTTCCGACGGGTCGTTCGTCACGAGAAAGTTTGGCTAACCGACCAAGGGAGCAAAGCAGATGACGGCAATGCCTCGGCAGGCTGGTGCGGCTCCCCACGAGCAGGTGGCCTGGCACGCCATCGACTGGCAACAGGCCCACCAAAACGTGCGTCGGCTCCAAGCGCGTATCGTGAAGGCAACGCAGGAAGGCCGCTGGGGCAAGGTCAAAGCCCTGCAACGGCTGCTGACCCACTCGTTCAGCGGCAAAGCCCTTGCCGTCAAACGGGTGACGGAAAACCAGGGCAAACGGACCCCTGGCGTCGACCAAGTGACCTGGGAAACGCCAGAAACGAAGGCCGCCGCCATACAAGCGTTGCGCCACCGCTGCTATCACCCTAAACCGCTGCGGCGCGTGTACATTCCGAAAAGCAACGGCAAACAACGCCCCTTGGGTATCCCAACCATGCACGACCGGGCCATGCAAGCACTCTACCTGCTGGCCCTCAACCCGGTTGCGGAGACGACTGGCGACCCGAACTCCTACGGCTTTCGGGTTGAACGCTCTACCGCCGACGCCATCGAGCAATGCTTCATCACGCTGGCCAAGAAGGCGTCGCCGCAATGGATCCTGGAGGGCGACATCCAAGCCTGCTTTGACCGAATCAGTCACGACTGGCTCTTGGCCCACATACCAATGGACAAAGCCATATTGCGGAAGTGGCTGAAGGCGGGTTACATGGACCGACACGTCCTTCACACCAGCGAGGCAGGCACGCCACAGGGGGGAATAATCTCGCCTGTCCTCGCCAATCTGGCGCTTGACGGCCTGGAACGGGCAGTTCGCCAACGACATCCGCCAACCACCCGGCGTGGGCAGCAAGCCAAGATTAACGTGGTACGGTATGCTGACGATTTCGTGCGCCACGAGGCTTATGCGGAGCATGGTGCGCGAGCACCTGCTGCTGGTCGTAGAGCGGTAAGCCTATCCCCCTAGCCTTTCGGTCGAGCAACCGGGAGGCGAGGGCTCGCCGGGGGAGACACAAGGGTCAAACCGGGGAAGTCGCACATCCCTGGAATGGCACCAGGCTAAGGACGGATATGGTCAGGCAATCACGTCGAAACCGTGGCCTCTCTACCGCGAACCTGGCGTAAGCGGCTGACACGCCAGGAGGGTTCGGTACCTGGGGTGAAGTCGCCCAGGGAACGCTGTCCAGTCGGCTATGGTCTCTCCCTACGACACCAGGAGGGACCACCGAACCCGAGGGTGCTGCTGCACCAAAGGGGCTTGACGGTGACCTACGTCCGTCTGTTCGAGGCTCCGCATAGGAACGTGGGAACTGCGCGCATCCTGCCTCACCACCAATCGGTGGCGGCTGACCTCGCTTCAGGTGATCGGGGCGCGCAGGGCAGAGGCTCCATAGTAGTCGCCGGGGTCACGTCCGGCCACGGAGACGGTAGCGCCGTCACAGGGCGAAGGGAGCCAGGTCAACCGCCACTCCAATGGAATAAAGGTTAGTCGTGGATACGACGCAAATCCTGAAAATCCAGACCGAGTTGGCACAGCGCACGCTCGCGCAACCGGCCGAGCGGCACAAGCGCCTCTATCGGTTCGTCTGTGACGAAGGCTGGTTACGCACGGGACTGGAAACGGTGCTGGCCAATAAAGGCAGCAGTACGTCTGGTCTCGACGGCGTGACCAAGGGACGTCTCGATACCAATCCGGACGGGCGGAGCAATCTGGTTCACCAACTGCACGCCGAGTTGGTGGCCGGAACCTACCACCCGCAGCCGGTCAAACGCGTCTACATCCCTAAAGCCAACGGCAAGCTACGCCCGCTTGGTATCGCCACTCTCCGCGACCGGACTGTTCAGGCCGCCGTCAAGATGGTCCTGGAGCCGATCTATGAGAGTGTCTTTCTTCCTTGCTCGTGGGGGTTCCGACCCCTACGGTCCACCCACCACGCCCTCAGCGCCCTCCGCCGCGCAACAAGCGACCCGCGCATGGGCTTCAAGTGGATCATCGAGGGCGATATAGCGGCGTGCTTCGACGAAATCGAGCATCGGCTCTTGCGGCGGGTTCTCAAACAACGGATACAGGACGAGACGTTCCTGGACCTGATTACCACGATGCTGCGATGCGGCATTTGGGAGGACGGTCGGGTGACCTATCCGTCGGCGGGGACGCCGCAAGGGGCAGTTTGTAGCCCTGTCCTGGCCAATGTGTTCCTCCACGAGTTTGACGCCTGGTATCTGCGTACCTACCGCGTCCGGCCCGAGTGGGCACATCTGGCGCCCTCATCTCTCCAATATCGCCGCAAAACCGAAATTGGGGGCACGCTCATGCTTACTCGTTATGCCGATGATTGGGTCGCCGTCTGGAACGGCAGTCGGTCTCGGGCCGAGGAAATCAAGGCCGAGATTAAAACTTTCCTGGCGGACGAACTCCATCTACGGTTGTCAGAAGAGAAGACCCTCATCACCCACATCGACGACGGGTTCGACTTTCTTGGGTATCGCATGCAGGGCGACAAACGCTGGAGTGATGGCCAGTGGTGCTTCTTCTCGCGGGTCTCGGAGCGCGCAATCCGGCGTTTCCGCGACGCGGTGAAGGAGATTACGCGCTATACCTTCACTGATGAGGTGGCCGCGTTCACGGCCCTGGCGGGTCTGATCCGGGGCTGGGGCAACTACTACGCCTACGCAGCAGAAAGTCGGCTGATGGACAGCTTGGACGGCTTCATCTACCGCGAGATCTGGAGCTACTGTCGGCGGAAGCAGCGGACATTGGGTGCAAAGGCGGTCTACCGCATGTACACACTGCCGCCACATCTACGCGAGGTTGGCTACTTTCACCTCGGGGCAATGATGGGCGAACAGGCGGTTCGCATCCCGCGCCTCAGCGGTATCCCACGGAAAGCCCTACGCCTGGGGTATCCACCCCATCCCTACCTGGGCGACATCCACACCGACGTGCTACCCGCGCCCGGAACCGGAGATGAATGCTGGTGGGACCAGCATGTCTGGGCGGGACAAGAAGGCGACCGGATAGGACAACGCCGGCTGGTAACAGCGGTGCGAATGAGAACAGCAGTTTGCGAAGTCTGCGGCACGCAACTCGTGGACGAAGTGCATCACGACCCACCCTGGCACGAGACGCATCGACATCACCCGCAACAAGCACTCGCAGTGTGTGTTGCTTGTCATCGCCGACTGCATGGCGCTAAGCGTTGACGGGAGAGCCCGGTAGATCGAAAGGTGTACGCCGGGTTCGGGCCAGCGGAGGCGGGTCCAGCACTGCCGGGAAACCGGTGGCAAGCGCCGTCTCCGACTGGTATATCGTCACGGGCGCGAGTGAAGCGCTGTTGCGAGATGAAATCCGACCGCTCGTGGAGCAGTTCATGAGCGAACGAGGCTTGACGCTTTCGCCAGAGAAAACCAGCCTCACGCATATCACGGACGGGTTTGACTTCCTGGGGCAGCACATCCGCAAGTATCGGAACGGCAAACAGACCAAACTGCTCATCACACCGTCCGGTAAGAGCCGCATAACCCTGTTCCAGCAAGTGCGCACGGTCTTGAAGGGAAATCGGCAGGCGACGTCGGGCGAAGTCATCCAGAAACTCAACCCAATCATCCGCGGTTGGGCCACCTACCACTGCCACGTCGTGAGCAAGCAGACCTTCAGCACTGTGGACCATGTGGTCTTCGAGAAAATATGGCGCTGGGCCAAACGACGGCATCCGAGCAAATCGGCTGGCTGGCTGCGCAAGCGCTACTTCCGGCCAGTCGGAGGACAAGCCTGGATCTTTCGTGGCGAGGTTCCCGGCAAAAGCGGGAAGCTGCGTCCAGTTCATTTGTTTCAAGCCAGCAGCGTGCCAATCACACGACACAGCAAAGTCAAAGGCCAAGCCAACCCGTTCGATCCTGAGTGGGAACCCTACTTTGAGGCACGTATGGACGTGAAGATGAGGGGGAAGCTGCGCGGGAGAAGACGCCTGCTGCGCCTTTGGAAAGAGCAAGGTGGGCTCTGCCCGGTGTGCAACCAGAAGATCAGCGAGATCACGGGATGGCATAGTCATCACCTGATTTGGCGCACGCATGGAGGCACCGACCGAGCGGAGAACTGTATGCTGCTGCATCCCAATTGCCATATGCAGGTCCATAGTCAAGGAAAGGCCGTAGCGAAACCGCGTTCGGAAACGAGCGTTTGAACGGCTTGAGCTGTATGCCGGGAAACTGGCCCGTACAGTTCTTAGGGGGCGGGGTGGCAGCAATGCCGCCCTGCTACCCGACACCTCGCAGACATGTAGCTGCTGTGGGCATCGTGCCCGCACCAACCGCCGTTCCCAGAGCGTCTTCAAATGTCGGCAGTGTGGATTTCATCTCAATGCCGACCTGAACGCTGCTCGCAACATCGCGGCCAAGTACCATGCCGATGGTGGTAGAACTGCTGCCGGCGGGCTGCCTGTCAACCAGCCAATCGTGTCCAATCCGTTGCTTTTGACTTCGGGTTGAGACGCAAGCTGCCTGCTGCTTCCCTGAGCTTGTCGAAGGATTAGCTGGCAGTTGTTGACTCCGACTCATAGCCGAACGCGTCCAGCTCGTGCATCGCGAAAGGCGCCAGCGTCGCCAGGTCGTCCAGGGCCTGGTGCGCCTCGTCCGCGCTCGCGCACCGCTTGCGGATGAGGCCGTCGTCGCAGTCGCCGACAAGCACACACCACCCATCGGCGCGCTGCTTGGCGTAAGCCCACAGGTAGCCGCCTGGCAGGCCGTCGTGCCATCCCGTGCCGGCGATCAGGCGCAGGCCGGGTGTGTCGCCAAGCCAGTTGCGATAGCGCTCTCCCGCCGGGATCGCGGCGGCGTAGGCGTCGAATGTAGCGAAGGAGGCCGGCGCGTCCACCATCACCTGAAGCGCCTCCAGACACTCCTCGCCGCGCCGAATGGCCTCAAGCAGCGGAATGCCGGAGATCTTATTCGTTTTGCCCAGAGCTGCCAGCGAGCGGGCCAGTGCCAGGTTGCCGGCGCGGATTGCCTCCTTGATGGCCGGGAGCAGCCAGGTGTGGTTGTTGTTCATCATTGTAGTCCTCGAATTGCCGTCTACGCGGGGCTGGTTTCGACGCTGCGCGTCCCGTTTGCCGCTATCGTGATGATGCGAAAGCCCAGCAGCTCGATCGGCTCATCGGGCGCGCGGAAGATGTCGTCGATACCCAGCGCCACAATGCGCTCATTGATGTCCAGGCGGATCTCCGCCGGCCGGACGAAGTGCCGTACAAAGAAGCGCGCCCGGTCGCAGAGCTGCGCGATTTCCGCCGCGTCGAGCGGGCGCCGGAACGCCAGCGCCAGCGAATTCTCGGGGTGCCGGATCGTCGTCCCGACGGCCGCCTCTGCGATCGGGATGGCCGGCCAGAGGCCGTCGCGCCCTTTGGGGTGATCCAGAAGATAGGTATACCCTGGCGTCCGCGTGCGCCACGCGGCGATCTCGCCGTCGACGCAGGCGGCGGGCTGGAAGGCATCGCGCGTCCACGCTATCTCCGCGCCGTCGCGCGCCTGCGCCCAGGCCGCAACCTCGCGCCCGTCGAAATCAGCCGGCGCCCATCCAACCAGCCAGGCGGACAGTTCAGGGGCGAAGTAGCCGGCGTAGATCCGTGTATCGGCGACGAAAAACGTGGTCGCGCCACGCGTGTCAATGCGATCGACGTCAACGTGATCAGGTTTGATGAGTGTCTCAGAGCAGTATGTGCGGCGCATCGACCGATCCTTGAA
The DNA here is from genome assembly GCA_001399705.1 of Kouleothrix aurantiaca. Taxonomy (GTDB): domain Bacteria; phylum Chloroflexota; class Chloroflexia; order Chloroflexales; family Roseiflexaceae; genus Kouleothrix; species Kouleothrix aurantiaca. The sequence continues at coordinate 518 of LJCR01000031.1, read as the reverse complement.
AGTAGTGCAATCGCACGAACAGGTTTACATAACTAAATCATATCAGGTTATGATATCTTTGTCAAGTACGGTGCTGCTACCTCGCGCCAAGCCGCGACCAGAGCGCGCTCAAGCCCCGCGCGTACCCCTCGGCCAGCGGCTCGACGCTCAGGCGCGTCATCGCAAGCCAGCTCTCGACATAGCGCTGAAGCGCCGCGGCGGCGGTGCGACCGCGCGCCTTGCGGTGCGGGTGCAGCGCCACCCAAAACTCGGCCGGAAGCGACGTTGTACCGCCGGGCTGCGCCTCATAGGAGACGCGCAGGTGCAGGATCTGCGCGGCGTCGGGCCGGTCCGCGTACAGCGTCCAGAACGCGAGCGCGCGCCCCTCATGGGCCAGCAGCGCCTGCTGACAGGCCCCCAGCACGTCCGGCAGCTTGTCGTCCGATGCCAGCTCGCCGAACCAGAGCAGCTTTGGCTCGTGCCGGTCCAGGCGCAGCTCGGAGAACGGCCGCTGCCCCTCCCCGCGGGCCATCCTTCGC
>LJCR01003099.1 GCA_001399705.1 Kouleothrix aurantiaca | reverse complement strand
CCGCTGCACCGCATCCACGAAGAGCTGACCAAGCGCGCGGCCGAAACGCACACATCGCCCCAGCGGATCATTTCCGACACGAGCGGATGGCGGGCGTCGGTGGTGCCGAGCGCCTGCGCAGCCTCGGTTTTCGGGTCCCACGCAAACACTTCGTCGAGGTCCATCACGGCCAGCAGATTGTTGCGGGCGTCGCGCAGCGCCAGGCGGCGCGTGCCGCTGGGAATGGCGTCGCGCTTGGCGGTGAGCGTGATCGGCAGCGGGAACAGGGTGCCGTCGGCCAGGCGCATCTCGCCCAGCACGCGCTCGTAGTCGGCCTGGCCCATGAAGCGATCCAGCGGCGAGAAGCCGCCCGTGGCGATCAGCTCAAGGTCGCACAGCGCGCGGGCCGAAAGCTGGAGCGTGGGCAGGTGGCCGGCCTCGGCAATCAGCGCCGCGCGCTCGTCGCCTGCCACCAGCAGGTTCACCAGCGCGCCGCCGTAGGGCGTGATCAAGGTGTTTTGGTCCGTCGAAGGGGCGGTCATGACGTTCTCCAAATGTATAGTGTGTTAGACATAAAAACAGCAGCGCGACTGTTCGCGCTGCCAAACATCGCAGCATCATATGCGGGCGCGCACCATGAGCACCCGGAAACGCGCGGCGCATTATGGATCAGGTTGGCGCTTCCGGCAAGCGGCGGCTGGGGAAGACAAGGAGACAAGGAGACACGATCTTTGTCG
>LJCR01003098.1 GCA_001399705.1 Kouleothrix aurantiaca | reverse complement strand
GCCTATGGCACCTTCCAGCTCGACGGCGGCATCATCGCGCAGATCAACTCCTCGTGGGCGGTGCGCGTGTACCGCGATGAGCTGTTTAGCCTGCAGGTCGATGGCACACAGGGCAGCGCGGTGGCCGGCCTGCGCGAGTGCAAGACGCAGCACCGCGTCAACACGCCCAAACCCACCTGGAACCCCGACGTGCCGAACCCGTTCGATTTCTTCGCGCACTGGGAAAACGTGCCCGACAACGAGGTGTTCGACAATGCCTTCAAGGTGGAGTGGGAAATGTTTCTGCGCCATGTCGCCGCCGACACGCCCTTCCCCTACGACCTGCTCGAAGGCGCGAAAGGCGTGCAGCTGGCCGAGCTGGGCCTGAAGTCGTGGGCCGAGCGGCGCTGGGTGGATGTGCCGGAATTGAGCTTGTGACAACCGACGACCGACAACCGGACGATAAACCGCAAAGAGTGCAAAGGGCGCAAAGGTTTTGGTATCGATTTGCCCTTTTGAACGTGAGAAAGTTGCAGTGTTGCGTCTGTGTGGTTCTTGGTTCTGCGGTTCTTGGTTCTGGACTCACCCGATCACCTTGTCACCTTGTCACCCTGTCATCTTGTCTCACAAAGGATTACAGCCATGACAACCCTCACCCTCCCACGCGCCAACGGCACGCTCGCGCCCTATACGGTCGGCCAGGGCCGCGCGTGGAATGCGCCCGCCGCCCCGTTCCCG
>LJCR01003097.1 GCA_001399705.1 Kouleothrix aurantiaca | reverse complement strand
GCGGGCATCACTTCGCGCCCAACCCGGCGATGGCCGAGATCAACCCGGATATCGACCTGGGCATGGGCCGGACGGCCGAGAACGTCGCGCAGAAATACGGCGTCAGCCGCGAGGATCAGGATGCCTTTGCGCTGCGCTCGCACCTGCGCGCGGCGGCGGCCCAGGATGCGGGCAAGTTCGCAGACGAGATCGTGCCGGTCGAGGTTGAGAATGTCTGGTTCGAGGGCGGGCAGCGCCGCCGCGCGACCACGGTGTTCGACGCCGACGAGGGGCCGCGCCGCGACACCAACGCCGCTGCGCTGGCCAAGCTGCGCCCGGTGTTCGCCGCCAAAGGCACCGTCACCGCCGGCAACTCGTCGCAGACCAGCGACGGCGCGGCGGCGCTGGTGCTGATGTCGCGCGAGAAGGCCGACGCGCTGGGCATCAAGCCGCTGGCGCGCTTTGTGTCGTTTGCGGCCGGTGGCGTGCCGCCCGAGATCATGGGCATCGGCCCGGTGGCGGCGGTGCCGAAGGCGCTGCAGCTGGCCGGCCTTTCGCTCAACGACATCGACCTGATCGAGCTGAACGAGGCCTTTGCCGCGCAGGCGCTGGCCGTGATGCGCGCCCTGGAGATGGACGAAGAAAAGGTGAATGTGAATGGCGGCGCGATTGCGCTGGGCCACCCGCTGGGCTGCTCGGGCGCGAAGCTGACCGTGCAGGTGCTGCACGAGCTTCAGC
>LJCR01003095.1 GCA_001399705.1 Kouleothrix aurantiaca | reverse complement strand
CGCGAACCTGCAAACTTTCAACCTCACAACCTTCAAACCTGCAACTCAAACAAACCCGCATTTCAAAATCTCCGTGCCTCTGTGCCTCTGTGGTAAATATTCTGGTCGTCCTTCGTCGGTGCTAGTTCGTCATGCGTTGCCCCGCCCGCCAGTCGTGCGGCGTTTGTGCTAGAATGACAGCAGGGCAGCATTTCTACCAGGCTGCCACTTCTCTGCCGCCGATCAGTCTGTAGCTCGAATTGCATAAGGAGGAGACAGCATGTCGATCTTTTCACGCGTTCGCGATCTGCTCAGCGCCAACATCAACGCCATGCTCGACGCCGCCGAAGACCCCGAGAAGATGGCCGACGAATACCTGCGCCAGCTCAACAACGAGCTGTACGAGGCCAAAACCAGCGTCGCCTCGGCCATGGCCGACGCCACCAAGCTCAACAACAAGGAAGCGCAGTACCTTGCCGAAACCGAGCAGTGGTCGCTGAAGGCCGAGGCCGCCCTGCGCGCCAACGACGAGACGCTGGCGAAGGCCGCGCTGTCCCGCAAGGTGCAGTCGCAGAAGCTGGCCCAGCAGTACACCCAGCAGTCCGACGCGCAGGACCAGCAGGTCGAGGCGCTGCAGCAGGCGCTGGTGCAGCTCGAAACACGCATCGCCGAGACGCGCGGCAAAGGCGAGCTGATCGTGGCCAAGAAGAACCGCGCGCAGACGCAGGAAGCCATGCAG
>LJCR01003096.1 GCA_001399705.1 Kouleothrix aurantiaca | reverse complement strand
CTTTCGGCGCACACAGCGTGTTGTATAATAAGAGCGCAGCCAATCACGACATGACGAGGAGCCCTTGGCTCGACGTACAGGCAATGTCACAATTCGCGACGTGGCGCAGCTGGCCGGCGTAGTGCCGAGCACTGTTTCGCACGCGATTAACCATACCGCGCCCGTCAGCGAAGAAACGCGCCAGCGCGTTTTTGAGGCCATCCAGAAGCTCGGGTATCGGCGCAACACGCTGGCCAGCAGCCTGCGCCAGCAGACGACGCAGACGCTGGGCTTGCTGCTGCCCAATATCGCCAACCCACTCAGCGCCGAAATTGCGCGCGGCGTGAGCGAAGTGGCCGACGCCGAGGGCTACAGCCTGCTGATTGGCGAAACCAACGACGACCCGGCCGACGAAGATCGCCAGCTCGCGCGCATGCTCGACCGCCGCATCGATGGGCTGGTGATCGTCTCGACCGACAGCGAGCGCCGCCTGCATGCCTACCACGACGTCGACATCCCGCTGGTGCTGGTGAACCGCCAGACGCCGCTGCCGCTGATCGACCTGCCCTCGGTCGAGATCGACAACGTCCAGGCCGGCTACCTCGCCACCCGCCACCTGATCGACCTGGGCCACAGCGCGATCGGCATTGTCACCACCTCGCTGGGCAACGAGCGCTACGAGGGCTACCGCCGCGCGCTGGAAGAAGCCCAGCTGCCGCTGCGCCCCGACCTGATCTAC
>LJCR01003094.1 GCA_001399705.1 Kouleothrix aurantiaca | reverse complement strand
GTAGAATTGCCAGCCAGCGAACCCGAACCAGCCGCCGATGATTTTGCTGTCGAACCGCTTTCGTTTACTGATATTGATGAAACACCGCCGCAGAGCGCCGACGACACCATGCTCGTCGGTGAGCTGACGCCATTCTCACTGGCGGATCTTGGTCTCTCTGAAGAAGAGATCAGCGCCCTGGGTATTGGTGAGCATGAAGGCGACACAGGCGAAGTCACGCTTGGCCTGACCGAAGAAGATATGGCAGGTCTGGACGGCGGCGACCTGAACTGGTCGGAGCCTGAGCGCGCCGAACCTGCGCCAACTGCCGTGCCCAGCGCCGACGAGCCGATGATGGTGACCAGTGGCGACCTGGTGCTGGATCGGCTGATCGCGCTGGGCCGCCAGCAGGGCTATATCGATATTGCCGACATTATTGCCAATGTGGAAGATCCTGAAGCCGAGGCTGAGCGCATCGAAGAAATTGGCATGCGACTGCACGAGGCGCAGATCGAGATCCGCGATGGCGATGAAATTATCGATATGGATGCGGAGTATGAGGAAGAAGATTATGCGCAGCCAGAGATGAATGCGCCAGCCGAGCCGCGTGCAACCTATCCGCGCGACCTCGATCTTGTTTCCGACGACTTCGATGTTCCGGTGGGCGGTGTGACGCAGCCCGAGGCGCCCGCCAGCGACGAGCCCGATATGACGCCGTTCTCGCTGGCGGATCTGGGGC
>LJCR01003091.1 GCA_001399705.1 Kouleothrix aurantiaca | reverse complement strand
GAGTTCACCGCCATGATCGCCGCTTCGGCCAGCGCGGTTGCGCCGTCGTAGTGCGAGGCGTTGGCCACGTCCATGCCAGTGATCGCGCAGATCAGGCTCTGGTACTCGAAGATCGCCTGGAGCGTGCCCTGGCTGATCTCGGGCTGACAGGGTGTGTAGGCCGTATAGAACTCCGAGCGGCGCAGAATCTGGTCGACGGCGCTGGGCACGAAGTGATTGTACGCGCCCGCGCCCAGGAAGATGCTGTGGCTGGCGGCGTTGGCGTTCTGGTTCGACATCCCGCCCAGCTCGCGGCGCAGCTCGATCTCCGACAGCGCGGGCGGCAGCTTCAGCTCGGGGAAGCGCAGCGCCTCGGGCACGTCGGCGAACAGGTCGGCCACCTGCTCGACGCCAATGGCGGCCAGCATCTCGGCGCGCTCGGCCTCGGTGATGGAAATATAGTGCGACATTGAAACTCCGTCAGTAGCCAGGATTCAGGAGTCAGGAGTCAGAAGGAGATGTCTCACATTCTGATTTCTGACTCCTGAATCCTGATTTCTCCTAATGTTTAATCCCATCCACAAACTTTTCGTAGGCTTCGGCGCTCATCAGCGCGCCCACGCCCTCGGCAACCTTGATCTTGATCAGCCACGCGCCGTCGTAGGGGTCGCTGTTCAGCAGTTCGGGCGCGTCGACCACCGACTGGTTGGTGGCGGTGATTTCGCCGGCCACGGGCATGT
>LJCR01003093.1 GCA_001399705.1 Kouleothrix aurantiaca | reverse complement strand
CTGCAGGCCCGTGCGGAAGCAGCTACGCACCTGCGTTTGCAGCCCGCCGCCCGCGCCGCCGACCCCGCCCGCGTTGCCGCGCTGGCCGAGGCGCTCGGGGCCGCGCTGGGTGTGAGCGGGTGACAAGGTGAAGGGGTGAGCGCCAGCAGTCGGCAGTCGGCAGGAGGCAGTCGGCAGGAGGCAGTTTGCGTCCTTTGCGGTTTATTCTTCCGGTGGTCGTTCGTCGTTCGTCATTCGTCGTTCGTCGGTGTTGACAATCAGATCATCTGATGATAATATCCCCGGCCACACCCCACGAAAACAAGCGCTGAACCCAGATAGCGGCCAGGGCGGCATGTGCGGCCCGGCCACGCGCTCCGTGCCATGAGTGCAAACCTGAAGCGTCCACGCCGGCAAAGCCTGACGCAGCAGTGCGTGGACAGCATGAAGCAGCATATTCAGCAGCAGGGCCTTGCGCCCGGCGCGCGCCTGCCCACCGAGCAGGAGTGGGCCGAGATGCTGGGCGTTAGCCGGCTGGTCGTGCGCGAGGCGCTGCAGGTGCTGGCGGGCATTGGCCTGGTCGAGATCCAGCAGGGCCGCGGCACCTTTCTGCGCGACATCGCGGAAAGCAGCTTGTTCGACCAGCTGACGTTTGGGCTGGACCTGCAGCGCCTGAGCTATGCGAACGTCTTCGAGGCGCGCGCCATGCTCGACCTGACGGTGCTGGAGCTGTGCATGCA
>LJCR01003092.1 GCA_001399705.1 Kouleothrix aurantiaca | reverse complement strand
GGGCAGGGGCGGCTGTACTACACCGCGCACCTGCGCGCATTCCTGCCGGTCGAGCAGATTCAGGCGCTCGACCGGGGCGTGAGCGTGCGGCGGCGCTACACGCTTGCAAGCTGCACCGACGGCCCGAAATGCCCAACGGTGAGCGAGGTGAAGGTGGGTGACATCATCCGCGTCGAGCTGGAGATCATCGCGCCGAATAATCTATATTACCTGCAAGTCGAAGACCCGCTGCCCGCTGGCGCGGAGGCCGTCGACACCACGCTTGCCACCACCAGTGTGCTCGCGCCGCCCCCTGATTTGCAGCGCCCCGGGCCGATAGAGGCACCTATGCCCGCGTCGGATGTGGGCGTGGCAGCCCCGGGCGTTGCGGCACGCGCGCCAATTATCGACCCGTGGTGGGGCTGGTGGCGCTGGTACAATCGCAGCGAGCTGCGCGACGAAAAGGTGGCGCTGTTCGCCGACTACCTGCCGCGCGGCGCATACCTCTACAGCTACACCATGCGCGCCACCCAGGCCGGCGAGTTCCGCGTCATTCCCACCACCGCGCACGAGCAGTACTTTCCCGAGGTCTATGGCCGCGCCGACGGACAGCTCCTGCGCATCGCGAAGTGACGACGGACGACGGACGACCGACCACCAGCGAAAATAGTGGTCGGTCGTCATTTTTTTCGTTATTGGATTGTCAAAGATCCCAACCCCAAACCCTATTCCCCATACCC
>LJCR01003087.1 GCA_001399705.1 Kouleothrix aurantiaca | reverse complement strand
ATACGGTGCTGGTGCGCTCGCTGCGCGTCGGGCGTCGCAGTTCGGCCAGGTCGGCCTGCATGCGGAAGCCACCCACCTGCACCTCGGCGGTGTTTTCTTCCTCGTCGATCGAGAGCACTTCGCCTTCAAGGCCCACCGAGCGCACCAGCACCGTATCGCCCACCTGAACCGGGCGCGGTGCCTGCTCGGATGGGGCGGGTGCGGCCACCACCTCGGCAGCTTTGGGCGGCTGCGGGCGCTGCACATCTTTCGCCTGCGCCTGCGCGGCCTGCAAGCGCTGCTCGGCTTCTTCCATCCACTGGCGCGTCACCGACACCGAGCGGAATTCGTCGCGCAGGCGGCGCAGCTGGCCACGCACCTCGCGCAATTCGGAATCAATCTGGTCGCGCGCGCTCTGCCACTCGGCGTCGCGGTTGCGCTCGAACTCGTGCAGCTCGGCGGCCAGCCGGTCGCGGTATTTCTCGGCGTCAGCGCGCAAATCTTCCACGCGCTGAAGCTCGGCCGCGCTGGCCTCGCGCTCGCGGTGAATGCCCGCCAGCAGGTCTTCGACCTGCGCGTCTTCACGCGCCATCATGCCGCGCGCCCGGTCGACCAGCGCCACCTCCAGGCCCAGGCGCGTCGCAATCGCCAGCGCGTTGGAGCGGCCGGGGATGCCGATCGTCAGGCGGTAGGTTGGCGCCAGCGTTTCGACATTAAATTCCACCGAGCCGTTCTCAACGC
>LJCR01000309.1 GCA_001399705.1 Kouleothrix aurantiaca | reverse complement strand
GCCATGATGGTTGTGCGTGACAAAGCCTACACGGTTCGTCTGGCGGCCGGACTGGGGATGATCGAGGAGACGCTCATCCTGCTCGACCTGTGGTATGAAGGTATGGATATCCCGACGCTCACCCGCGCCGCACGGGAGTCTGGGCGTTTCCCGAGCATGTCGGCAAGCCGGCTTGAGAACCTTGTGTCGGACGGGTTTGCGCCGCGGTATCTGGTGGACGGCGGGGCGCCGGCGCGGCTGCTCAAGGCACTTGTCCCGGTGATCGCCCGGCGCGAACTTGAGCAGTTCATGTTTCTCTATACGTGCCGCGCGCACGCGATTCTGGCCGATTTTGTGCGCCAGGTCTACTGGCGCACCTATGCAGCTGGCCGAGATACGCTGGACAATGATGCGGCACGTGCATTCATCACCCAAGCAAACCAGGATGGAAAAACAACCACACCCTGGTCTGACAGCACCATTATCCGCGCGACGCGCTATTTGACCGGTTGTTGTGCAGATTTCGGCCTGTTGGAACGTGGCCATCGTACGGCGCGTCGCATTCTATCCTACCGGATCGAGCCGCGTGTCGTCGCGATCCTGGCCCATGATCTGCACTTCGCCGGACTTGGCGATAATCGACTGCTTGGCGATCCTGATTGGGAGTTATTCGGGCTTGATCCGAGCGACGTGTTGAACGAGCTGAAACGTCTCGCGCTGAAGGGCGCGATCATCGTGCAGATGGCGGGTGGTGTGACCCATATCGGCTGGCAGTACAAGACAATCGACGAGGTCATCGATGCAATTGCTCACGGAACACTTTGACGAACTGATGACGCGTGTGCGTCAGGGTCGCGAGCTTGGGCACGCTAGCTTTGAGCCGGTCTACTACTTGATCTTCCACCCGCGCCAGATTCTCGACGTGAAGCGCGCGCTGCCGGCGTGGACTGCGCGGTTGCTCAACGATGGCTGGGACGTGCAGCGCTTCTCGATCGCCGAGCAGGTGGCCGCGCTGCTGGAGGCGTCTCCCCGCCATGCGCTCTGGCTCACCGCCGATCGGAAAGCGCCGCTGGATTGGGAAAAGACCAACAAGGCGCTCGCGACTGCCGTGACGACGGGCGACGATACGCTGCATGGCCGGCTCAAGGCGCGGCTGGAACAGCTGAAAGACAATCGGCGCGCGATCATGCTGGTGACGGATCTGGAGGCGCTGCATCCCTACACGCGCATCGGTGCGATCGAGACCTTACTGTATGGATCGTTCTCAATTCCGACGATCTTCTTTTATCCCGGCGAGCGCACCGGCAAGACGCGCCTGAAGTTCCTGGGTTTCTACCCGGAAGACGGCAATTACCGCTCGGTGCATGTCGGCGGCTAAACCACTAATCATTGAGGAAGGCATTCTGCCATGAGCATCAAAACACTGTTTGACCCGGCCAAAGATATCTACCGCACGATCGAGAAGGTGATCACTTACAACGCCGCCCAGGAGGCGCGGCTGCGGGCCGAGATCACCGAATACATTGTGACCGAGCATATCGAGGAGCAGTTCGAGAAGCTGCTGACGCGTATGCAGGCCGCGATGGATCACGGCGGCGGGAATGAGGTCGGCGTCTGGGTCTCAGGGTTTTATGGCTCGGGCAAGAGTTCGTTTACCAAATACCTTGGCCTGGCGCTCGACGACCGGGTGCAGGTCGATGGCGTGCGCTTCCTGCGCCATTTGCAGGATCGCATGAACCGACCGCAGACGCGCGCGCTGCTCAATACGCTGGCGAGTCGCTATTCTGCAGCGGTGGTGTTGCTCGACCTGGCCAGTGAGATGCTCGCTGGCGCGACGATGGAAGATGTCGCCACGGTGCTGTATTACAAAGTGCTGCAATGGGCCGGCTACTCAAGCAACCTCAAGGTTGCAGCGCTGGAGCGGCGACTGAGGCGCGACGGCCGCTATCAGGAGTTCCTCGACCTGGTGCAGCAGGCGAGTATTGGCGCCTGGCTGACGATCAAAGACGACCCGCTGGTGATCGACAGCCTCATTCCCGATATCGCGCACACGCTCTACCCGGCGCTGTTCAAATCGCCGAGCGCGTTCACGACCGAGACCGGTGACTTCGTGCGCTTTGAGACCGATCGCGTCAAGGAGATGATCGACATCGTGCGCGAACATACCGGCAAGCAGTCGATCATCTTCATTATTGATGAGGTGGGCCAGTATGTCGGCGCGCGCCAGAACCTGATCCTGAATCTGGATGGTCTGGCGAAGAACCTGAAGGAGATCGGCGATGGCAAGGTCTGGATTATCGGCACGGCCCAGCAAACGCTGGCCGAGGACGACGAGAAAGCCGCGCTCAACTCACCACTGCTGTACAAGCTCAAAGATCGCTTCCCGATCCAGATCGAGCTGGAGTCTAGTGATATCAAGGAGATCTGCTACCGCCGGCTGCTGGGCAAGTCACCTGACGGCGAGCGGAAGCTCGGCGCGCTGTTCGACCAGTACGGCCAGGCGCTGCGCCACAACACCAAGCTCCAGGACGCGCGCTACTACGATGCGGACTTCGACCGCACCGCGTTCGTCAACCTGTATCCCTTCTTGCCAGGGCACTTCGATATTCTGTTGCGCCTGCTGGCCGCGCTGGCGAAGTCGACCGGCGGCATTGGGTTGCGCTCGGCCATCCGTGTCATCCAGGATGTCCTGGTCGAGGGGCCAGCCGGCCGCGACCCGGTGGCTGACCAGCGCATAGGCTGGCTGGCGACCACTGTCACGCTGTACGATGCGCTGGAGAAGGACATCCGCCGCGCCGAGCCATCGATCCATAAAGCAGTGGAGAAGGCCAAGGAGCGCTTTTTCGATTCACCACTGCACATTGAGGTTGCCAAGACGGTGGCGGTGCTCCAGATCCTGGAGAACATGCCGATCACGCCGCAAAACGTGACCAGCCTGATGCACCCAGCCGTGGATGCGCCGTCCCGTCGGGATGCGGTGGACGCGGCCATTACCGATCTGATTGGCGATGCCTTTGTGCCGTTTGGCGAAAAAGACGGCAACCTGTGCTTCTTCAGCGAAAAGCTGAATGAGATTGACCAGGAGCGGCTCCAGATTGCGCTGCGCGGCATGGATATCCTCCGCATTCGGAACGAGGCGTTGCACGCGGTGTTCGCGGATCTGCCCTCGGCGCAGGTGGAGCGCACGTTGACGGTCAAGAGTGGCATCAAGGCCCAGATCGGCACACAGGTCTACGCCATCGCCGGTGATCGCGAGACGGTGCAAACGGTCGTGGAATTGGTGGATCCTTCCGGATATGATGCGGCACGCACGCGCTTGCTCGACGAGTCGCGCCAGCGTAGCGCCCAGCAGACCATCTTTCTGCTCGGTCGGTTTTCGCCCGAGCTTGAAGATCGTGCCAACGAGATCTACCGCTGCGAGCAGATCGTCCAACGTTACCGCAACGACCCTGACCAGGAAGTCAAGGAGTACTGCAACTCCCAGACGGATCGCGCAAACCGCCTGAAAGACGAGCTGGCACGCCTGCTGCAGCGTCAGCTCAGCCAGGGCTCGTTCCTCTTCCGTGGGAGCCCAACGGCAGTCGACGCGCTCGACCATGACCTGCAGAAAGCCGCCGACAAGCACATGATCGATGTCGCCGGACAGGTGTTTGATCGCTACAAAGAAGCGCCCGTACGCGCAGAAACAACCCTGGCCGAGAAGTTTCTGAAAGTCGGCAACCTGCGTGCAGTCACGTCCACGATTGATCCGCTGGCGTTGGTGCAAATGAATGGCGGTACGCCGCAAATCAAGACGGCTCACAAGGCGCTGCTCAGTATCCACGACTACATCGACCGCAATGGCACCGTCGATGGCAAGCGCCTGACCGACATCTTTACCGACGCGCCGTTCGGCTGGTCGCCCGATACCCTGCGGTACATGCTGGCGGCGCTCCTGCTGTCCGGCGAGATTACGCTCAAAGTCTCGGGGCGCGAGGTGACCGTCAACGGCCAGCAGGCGATCGATCCGCTGCGAACCAACCTGTCGTTCAAGACCGTAGGCGTGGCGCTGCGCAATAGCCGGCCGTCGAACGAGGTGCTGGGGCGCGCCGCTGAGCGGCTGACCGACATTTCGGGTGACCCGGTCATCCCACTTGAGGACGACATCAGCAAGGCCGCGACGAAATCCTTCCCGCAGCTTCAGCTCCGCTATGGGCCGCTGGCCACCCGGCTCGAATCGCTCGGCCTGCCGGGCGCCGAGGCGGTACGCGACCTCAGCCAGGAGCTTGCCGACGTGCTCTCGACCGATGGATCGGACGCACCCCAGCGGCTTGGCGGGGTCGAGTCGGCGCTGTACGACCGGCTACGCTGGGCGCGCGCGGTCGATACGGCGCTCGCGCACGGCTTGGAGCCAACCGTGCGCGAGCTGCAGCAGCACCGCCAGGAGATCGGCGCGCTGCCCGACAGTGGCATCCCCGGCCAGCTCCGCACCGATC
>LJCR01003089.1 GCA_001399705.1 Kouleothrix aurantiaca | reverse complement strand
CGCCAGCCTGCGCTGACCCTGGCGCAGCAGAACTACGCCGAAGGCCCGAACCTCCACGCGCGCAACCCCGACCGCTGCTGCGGCATGCGCAAAGTCGCGCCGCTGGCCAAGGCGCTGCGCCCGTATAGCGCGTGGATCAGCGGCATCCGCCGCGACCAGTCGAGCACGCGCGCCGCGACCGATTTCGTGCAGTGGAGCACGCGCCACAACCTGCTGAAGATCAGCCCGCTGGCCTACTGGACTGAGCGCGATGTGTGGCGCTACATTCACGCCAACGACGTGCCCTACAACCGCCTGCTCGACCAGGGCTACAGCAGCCTGGGCTGCGCGCCCTGCACCCAGGCCAGCACTGGCAGCAGCGATCTGCGCGCCGGGCGCTGGGTGGGCTTCGCCAAAACCGAGTGCGGCATACACGCGTAATTTTGAGTTTTGAATGTTGAATTTTGAGTAATTTTGATTCAACATTCAACATTCAAAACTCATCACTCAACACTTCCATAAGGAGCATCATGGCAACCCAAGAGGCGATTGGCGCCCACGGCGGCGCCCTGGTCGACCGCGAGCTTGTTGGCGCGGCCGCCGACGAGGCGCGCGCAATTGCACAATCGGCCCCGCGCGTAACCCTGAGCGAGGTGGGCCAGGCCGACCTTGAGATGATTGCGACGGGCGCATACAGCCCGCTCACCGGCTTCCTGGGCCGCGCCGACTACGAGCGCGTGG
>LJCR01003090.1 GCA_001399705.1 Kouleothrix aurantiaca | reverse complement strand
ATGTTCTACACCGCAACGTACATCGAGCCGGAAACACATTCGCTGGCGGCATCGCTGGGCGTGAGCTACCTGCTCACCAAGCCGGCCGAGCCGCAGGTGATTCTGGACACCATTCGCGCCGCGCTCGATCTGCCCATTGAAACGCTGGCGCCGCCGCCGCCCGAGCAGTTCGAGCAAGAACACCAGCGCCTGCTGCTGCACAAACTTTCCCAGAAAGTGGACGAGCTTGAAGCATTCAACGCCGGGCTGGCTACGATCAACGCCGAGCTGGAAGAGCGCATCGCCGCGCGCACTGCCGAGCTGGCCGAAGCCAACCAGCGGCTGCGCGATTTGAACGCGGTGAAGGATAACCTGCTCGCCATCACTTCGCACGATTTACGCTCGCCGCTGGGCGCGATTCAAAACATGGCCGAGCTGCTGCTCGACGACGAAACCCTGAACGACGACAACCGGCGGCTTGTCACCAGCATGGCGGGCTCGGCAAGCCGCCTGATCGCAATGGTCAGCACCATGCTCGATCTGTCGAAGCTGGAAGCCGGCAAAGTGCAGCTCGAACCCATCGAGCTGCGCGCCAGCGCCGTCACGCATCAGGTGCTCGACAGCCTGCTGCCCAGCGCCAAAGCCAAGCATATTGATCTGCTGCTGGAGGTTTTGCCCAAAGAGCCAACTATTTGCGCCGATTGGGTAAAGCTGGCCCAGATCCTCAGTAACCTGCTCAGC
>LJCR01003088.1 GCA_001399705.1 Kouleothrix aurantiaca | reverse complement strand
GTGATCGCCGCCGAGCGCCTGGCCGAGCACCACTTCAACCAGCGCGCGTGGAGCCGCTGTGTGGAGGTGTGCATGCAGGCGCTCGATGCCGACCCGGCGGCCGAAGATGCCATGATCTGGATGCTGCGGGCGTATAGCGCCGCCGGCATGCGTGCCGAGCGCGAGCAGGCCTTTCGCAGCTACCTGCGTGTTGCCGGCGGCAGCGCGCTGGAGGTTGGCGCGCCCGACGACGACCCGGTTGTGCGGGTGTACCGCCAGCTGACGGCGGCGGGAGCATGACAAAAGCGTTACGTTCAAATGTCATCGCGTTCATTTGGGCCGAAACATGCGCAGATCGCGCGCCATATACTCGGCCTGTGAGTTCGCGACGCTGGGATTGCAATGTTGGGCTGGCAGCGCCCCACCAGTGCAGCGAACGAATCCGGCCGGCGCGCACCGGCGCACATGGGGCGCGGTGGCGCTGGCCGGAACCTGCCTGGAGCAATAGCGCAATCGGCTGAAGAAGAGTGAAGGTAGCGTTGTGTCGGCTGTTGAGATAGAAAGCAAAGCTCAGCTTGTTCGCCGCGCGCCGGCGGCGCGGCGCTGGTGGATCGTGGCGGCGGTGCTGCTGCTGATCGCCGCGCTGCTGTCGGCCAAGCTCTGGTTTGTGTACCAGCGCGCGCAGGCCGTGCGCGCCGATGTGCGCGCCATCCAGTCGCTGGCCGGCACGCCAATCACTCC
>LJCR01003086.1 GCA_001399705.1 Kouleothrix aurantiaca | reverse complement strand
TTTCTGGCCGGCGCGGCCGTGTATATCGTGCCCATGCGCATCGGCGGCGGGGTGCGCCTGAAGCTGCTCGAAGCCCTGGCGCTGGCCGCGCCGGTGGTGAGCACGCGCATGGGTGCGGAAGGCGTGGCGGGCCTGCACGACGGTACGCACTGCCTGCTGGCCGACCAGCCGGCCGATTTTGCGGCAGCAGTGCTGCGCCTGCTGGATGATTCGGCCCTTGGCGCACGCCTGGGGGCGGCAGGCCGCGCCCTGGTGCGCGAGCAGTACGACTGGAACGCGATCGTCCCGCGCATGGAAGCGCTCTACAATCGTACGTAGAGCTGGTTACTGGACGATGATATACTGCCGTCTGTCGGCGGCACTGGCCTGGCTTTTTGAATGTCGAGTGGAGCACTGGTATGGCGAATGTTTCGCGGCAGCAGTTGATTGTCGAGCGCTTTCTGGAAGACGAGCGCTTGCGTGGCGACCTGGAAGATGCGCCCGCCAAGGCGCTGCTGGATTGGGCCACGGCGCAGGCCGGCCCGATCGCCGCCGACAATGCGCGCTCAGACGAGGATGTTGACGCTGCCGTGCAGGCCATTCGCAAGGCTGCCATGCAAGCCGCGCACTCGGGCGAAAGCGACCCGAAGAAGGTGGTTGCGCAGGCCGCCGCAGCGCTGGAAGCCACGCCTGCCGCAAGCCCTGCGTCAACCCAGGCAGCGGCGTCCCCCTCGCCTAAAAC
>LJCR01003085.1 GCA_001399705.1 Kouleothrix aurantiaca | reverse complement strand
CGGCGCGGCGCAGCATGGGCAGCTCGGGCTGGGCGCGCTCGTGCGCAACCGCGCCACCGTGGGCGCGGCGCAACGCCCCCAGCGCGTCGAGCTTCTCCAGATCGCGCCGAATGGTGGCCTCGCTGACGCCAAACTGCGCGCTCAGCTCCTCGACGGTGGCGCGGCGGTGGGCCTGAATAAATGCGACGATCTGCGCGTGCCGCTCGATATTCATGGTCATTGGCGTGCCTGCACTGCAATGCGATTCTGGCGCGGCCAGCACTTCGGGATTCTGCGTGGGTGTTTGAATTGTAGCCGGTGGCCGATACGACGTCAAGCCGTTCGGATGCGCGAATGCGCATTTTCAATCAAAAACGCACACGTCCACGCTTGACACTAGCATAAACACGCATTATAGTGATACTACCCATCGCGACAACTATGCCTGGAGCTTGCCATGCTGCTTTCGGAGTACCGCCCGCGCCCCGCGCTGGTGACGCGCGCCACCCAGATCGAGCGCCCGCGCTTCCCGGTGATCGACGCGCACAACCACCTCGGCCCCGAGTTTGGCGGCGGCTGGGACAATCGCCCGCTCGATGAGCTGCTGGCCGCGATGGATGCCGCCGATGTGCGCGTGCTGGTGGACCTCGACGGCGGCTGGGGCAACGATATTTTCGAGCGGCACCTGGTGAAATTCAAGCACGGCGCGCCCGAGCGCTTTCGCGTGTTTGGCGGCGTGGAT
>LJCR01003084.1 GCA_001399705.1 Kouleothrix aurantiaca | reverse complement strand
CCCGGCTCGTCGGGCAGGTAGTATTTTTCGTGCACTGCGCGGTAGCCACCCTCGGCGTCCCACACAAAGCCCTGGTTGCGTCGCTCGGCACCCGCGTCGAGCGGGCGCGTGCCAAGCACGGTGGCGGGCGCGAGGTCGCCCAGCTGGAGCATCCAGGCATCGTGCGCGGCCACGGCTGTGAACCAGACGATCATGTCAAAGCGGCGCGCCACCGCGAACCAGGGCGCAAAGGCCATTTCCGGCAGCACAACCACATCACTCTTGTTCGCGCGCACATGCTCGGCAAGCCGCTCCCAGTCGTCGGCGAAGTCGTCGGGCGTGTTGCGCAGCTGGCAGACCGTGGCGCGAATCTGCATGACGGCTTGTTCCTTTTACAAAGACGAAGGACGAAAGACAACGCAGTTGGCAGGAGGCAGTTGGCAGGAGGCAGAAGCCGCATTTCAAACACGCAACCTGCAAACTTTCAAACCTGCGAACATTCAACCCTCATTGCCTCCGTGGTAAATCTTCCCGTGGTCGGTCGTCGGTTGTCGCCCTACACACACATCACGCGCTCGGTGACGCTCAGCTCGCGCAGGAGGCGCTGCGTGGCGGTTGCGCCTTCGCGCTCGGCCAGCAGCAGCAGATCGTCGGCCTGATCGACATCAAGATTCACGCCAGCGATGTCGGCCACGACGAACGGAATGCCACGCTCCTGCGCGGCGCGCTCGTGCTGCGCGAGGC
>LJCR01003083.1 GCA_001399705.1 Kouleothrix aurantiaca | reverse complement strand
CCGGGCAGGTGGCACGCTACCGGGCGACCTATCGCGCCGGCCGCGATGCGCTGCTGCGCGGACTCGATGCGCACCTGCCGCCCGGCTGCGTCTGGCAGGAACCGGCAGGCGGCTACTTTGTGTGGGTGCAGCTTCCCGAGGGTGTGGATACGCGCGCCCTGCTGCCACGCGCCGAGGCGGCCGGCGTGGCCTTTCTGCCGGGGGCGCGCTTCCATAGCGATGGGCGGGGCGCAAACGCGCTGCGCCTTTCGTTCTGCCTCTACCCCGAAGCCGAGCTGGCCGAAGGCGCGCGCCGCCTGGGCGTGGCGCTGCGCGAGCTGGCGGAGAGTGGTTAGCCACAGAGCGCACCGAGGTCACGGAGCAGGGAAACTCCGTGACCTCGCTTTGCGGAAATCAGGAAAGAACGTCAGCCTTGTAATCGCCAACCCCTATTCCCCATCTCCCAACCCCTGCGCTGAAAGCGCACTATTACCGCTTGCCAAGCACCACATCCTCGCTGGCGAGCGGGATCTCCGAGCCGTCCTGCGCCGAGAAGGTGAGCACTTCGATTGTGGCGGGCGTGGCGGCTGCTGGTGCTGTGAACGTCAGGTTCGCGGTAAACGGCCCGGCCAGCCCGATATCGGGCCGCACCACCTGGATATGGTCGGTCGCCAGCACTGCGCCGCTGGCCTTGTTGCGCAGCCGCACGGTGATCGCGGCCTCAAAGGCGGTGCCGTTCTCGAA
>LJCR01003082.1 GCA_001399705.1 Kouleothrix aurantiaca | reverse complement strand
TCTCGGGGCGCAGCAGCCCATCCGGCCCCGTCAGCGGCGCGGAGGCGAACAGCGCCTCGGTGGCGACAATCGCGTCGGGCAGGGCGGCCAGCCGCTCGGCATCGCCCACGCTGATCGCGACATAATCGAAACCGGCCGCCAGCGCCTGTTCCTCAACGCCCTGCGCGATGGTGGCAAAATCACCGCAGCGGTTCGCGCCCGTGGCCGAAAGCGCCAGCCGCAGCGTCTGCACCGTATAGCCTGCCGCCGTTAACTTCTCTCGCGCAGCCAGGGCAGCCTGTGCCGTACGTTCAATATCGGCCTCATTCGCACCGGCTGTGATGGTTCGGATTTCCATGCGATTGCTTTCGTTTCCCTATGGCATGAGCAGATCGAGTGAGCCACAGAGCGCACAGAGGCCACTGAGTTTTAAATTCTTGCTCTGTGATCTCTGTGATCTCTGTGGCTTAATTTTTTGCCCAAGAATAGTGCAAAATCACTAGCTTGCCCGCCGCTCAATAATCATCTGCGTCAGCGTCGCCAGCGCCATCTGGCGGCCCTGCCCATCGTGCGCGACCACCTGCCACACATGCGTGCGCCGCCCAAGGTGCACAATTGTCGCCTCGCCCGTCACGCTGCCTTCGCGAATGCTGCGCAGGAAGTTGACTTTGAACTCGACGGTGGTGAAGCTCTCGGCGGGCGGCACATTCAGCGCCGAGCCGATACCCGCCAGCGTGTCGAGCAGG
>LJCR01003081.1 GCA_001399705.1 Kouleothrix aurantiaca | reverse complement strand
ACCGTCGTCGGCGGGGTGGTTGGGCCGGTCGTCGAAGTTGGGCCAGTGGTCGAGGTTGGCACCGTGGTGCTGGCCGGCGACGTTTGGGTGGCGCGCTGCTGCAGCACATCGCCGTTGTTGCTCTGGCGCGGCGCGGCGGGCGCGATCAGCGGGTTGGCCCAGCGGTACGCCTCGGCGTACAGCGGAAAGATGAGCATCGCCGTGGCCGCCACCAGCATCAGCAGCTCAATCCACGTCCAGCGCGCCGGCCCGCGCCCAGGTCGTTTGCGAGAAGTACGAAAGCGTTGCATACCATTTCTCCCGGTGATGCCCGGCTATGGGCGCGGCGACGGCTTTGAATCGACGAGATCGGCCACGACAACCAGGCGCTGGGTATCCCAGTTTGTACAGGTCATGAGCGTGAGCGTTGGCGTAGCCGTTGGATCAAGCACCTCGATCTGGTTCGGCCACACATTTTTGATTTCGCGCACGCGATAGTGGTAGCGCAGCCCGGCTGCGTCCAGAAAAATATCGTTGCCCGGGCCAAGCGACCCCAGGTCGCGGAAGACCGCGCCGCGCAGGCCGGCATGGCCCGCCAGCACAGTATTGCCCGGGCCACCCGGCAGGCCAGTGCCGTTCAGGTAGCCAGCGGCATAATCGGCAACCTGCCACGCCCCATCGACCACAAACACCTCTTTCACCGGCGTATCCAGCGTGATGCCCGGTCTCATCAAGCGGGTCGGCTGT
>LJCR01003079.1 GCA_001399705.1 Kouleothrix aurantiaca | reverse complement strand
CCAGGTCGCTGGTGGCTTAGATCACCAGGCGGAAAAACAGATAGTTCGTCAGGATCATCAGCGCGGCGGAAAGGCCCACCCGCCGATCCCAGATCCGCGCGCCAGCCGCGTAGATCAGCGCCACCAGCAGCGCCATAAAAACGAGGTTCGGGATTTTGGCGGCCCAGCTCACCGGGCCAAACAGCAGGAAGAAGGGCGCGATCCACACGGGCTGCATCAGCGGCCATGTTTCCTGCGGGCGCGTCACGCCGGGGCCGTAGGGGTTGAGCTGGTAGAACTGCGTGACGTAATCGACCACCCAGCCGCGCCCGCGCACGAGGTTGCGCGCCACCACGGCGTTGTCGGCGTAGTCGGCGTGCCCAACGTAGGGCAGCTGCGCGATCAGCGTGGCCTCGTAGCCCAGCCAGATGATCGCCGCCAGCCCAAGCAGCGCCAGCGCCCAGCGCCGCGCGCCCAGCCGCCGCACAATCGCGCCCGCCAGGCGGGGCAGCCCTTGCCGGCCGCGCACCAGCACCAGCAGCACCAGGCCAGTGCCAAGCATGCCATACAGCAGCGAGTCGGGGAAGCTGCGGCGAAACAGGGCCACGCCCGGCAAGCCCAGCGTCGCGCTCAGCCGCCCAACCAGGTATATCAGCCAGGCGGCCACCAGCGCCACCAGCCCATAGTTCAGCGCCCGGCCGCGCGCGTAGCGGCGCAGCAGCGCCACGCCCAGCGCAAGCAGCAGCAG
>LJCR01000308.1 GCA_001399705.1 Kouleothrix aurantiaca | reverse complement strand
CACAGAGCCGAGAACCAGAAACCGTAACCACGAAGGCACGAAGACACGAGGGGGTAGAGAACCTTCAACCTGTGAACCTGCACCCTGCACACCTGCGAATGGATCTGAACTAGAACCACAGAACCATAGAACTAGAACCACAGAACCACAGAACCAAGAACCAAGAGCCGAGAACCAGAAACCGTAACCACGAAGGCACGAAGACACGAAGGGGTAGAGAACCTTCAACCTGCAAACCTGCGAACCTGCAACCTGCGAACCTGCGAACCTGCGAACCTGCGAACCTGCGAACCAAATCAAATCCTTTGTGGCAAAGCCAAGAACCGGCAAACGTAACAGGCAGTGATTCACCCGATGGAGGGCAATCGATGGCGACTCCAACCACCGAGATTGTGGAGCCGAAACGCGAAGATAGCCTGGCGGTGCGCATCATCCCCTTTGTCGATCGCTACGGCGTGCTGCTGATTGTGCTGGCGATGGTGCTGGTGTCCTTCGCGCTTGAGCCGGAAGTATTTCTGACCTGGCGCAACATCAGCAATATCTTCCGCCAGATCGCCTTTAACGCGCTGCTGGCGCTGGGCGAGTTCCTGGTGATCCTGACCGCTGGCATCGACCTGTCGGTTGGCTCGACGCTGGCGCTGGCAATGATGACCGTAGCAGTGCTATCGAAGGCCGGCGCGCCCTGGCCGCTGGTGGTTGCCTCGCCATTTATTGTGGGCGCGCTGGTGGGTATTGTGAACGGCCTGGGTCTGACCAAACTGCGCCTGCCGCACCCCTTCATTATGACGCTGGGCATGCTCAACATCGCGCGCGGCCTCACCAACCTGATCTCGGGTGGCGTGCCAATCAGCGGCCTGCCCACGCCAGTGCGCTTTCTCGGCGCGGGCGATTTCAACATCACCAGCCCCACCGAAACGTCGCCGGGCATCAGTCTGCCGATCAGCCTGTTCGTGCTGCTGGTGACCTTTCTGGCCGTGCATCTGTTTCTGCAATACACGCGCACCGGCCGGCATATCTATGCGATCGGCGGCAACCCGCAGGCCGCGCGCGTGAGCGGCATCAACGTGAACCGCACCCTCGTGCTGGTGTATGGCCTGTGCGGCATGCTGGCGGGCTTCTCGGGCCTGCTGCTGGCCGGGCGCACCAACTCCGGCTTCCCGAACGCCGGCCTGGGCCAGGAGCTTGACGCGATCTCAGCCGTGATCATCGGCGGCGCGAGCTTCTTCGGCGGGCGCGGCTCGGTGCTGGGCGTGTTCGCTGGCGCGCTGGTGATCGGCCTGATGCGCAACATCCTCAACCTGCGCGACGTGCCGGTATTCTGGCAGCAAGTGCTGATCGGCGTTGTGATCATCACAGTTGTGTATCTCGACGTGCTGCGCCGCCGCGCCGGTTCGGCCAATGCGTGACCGAAACGCCATATTCAAAGGGGGTGATTGATCGCGTAGCGAAAGCCGGATCTGCCGGTTGCACAAAGCTGTGCGCGGGTATCGTGCCGCCGTTTTGCCCGCCGCGCCTGTTCAGATCGACTCGTTCGCATAGCAGAAATTTCAGGAGGACTCATGAAAGTGCTCAAGCTCTTCGCCCTGCTGGTGGTCGCCGCGCTGATGCTGGCCGCCTGTGGCGCGTCGGTGCCCTCGGCCGGCTCGACATCGGCACCCGCGCCCACGGCAGCTGCCGCCGCGCCAACCGCAGCCAGCGCAGAAGCCCCAACTGCAGCCAGCGCCGCCGCGCCAACGGCCGCATCGGGCGGCGCAACCAAAGACGTCAAAGACATCAAGATTCTGGTGAATATGAAGGGGCCGGGCGGCGGCAATCCGTTCTGGGCAGCCGTGCAGAAGGGCGCCGAAGATGCCGGCAAGGCACTGGGCGTGCAGCTGAGTGTGCTGTCCCCACCAGCTGAGAGCGACGTCCCCGCCCAGATCGCCCAGATCGAGGATGCGGTGGCGAAAGGTGTGGATGGCATTGCCATCGCGCCCACCGACCCGGCCGCGCTCGCTCCTGTCCTTCAGAAAGCCATCGACGCCGGCGTGAAGGTCGTGTTCATCGACACCAAGGGCGAGAACGCAGGCGTGACCTTTATTGGCACAAACAACGAGAATGGCGCCAAGCTCGCCGCTGACTACATGTGCAAAACGCTCAAGTCGGGCGACAAGGTCGCGATTCTGCAGGGCATCATCACGCAATCGACCGGCAAGGCGCGCGCTGATGGCGCGAAAGCCGGGCTAACCGCCTGTGGCTTGAATATCGTCGCTGAGACGCCGGGCGAGTGGGACAAAGCCAAGGGTCAGGCGGCGATGGAAGACATCCTGACCAAGAACCCCGACCTGGCGGGCGTGTTCGGCTCGAACGACAACATGGCGCTGGGCGCGGTGGAAGCGATCAAGAACGCGAACCTGAGCGGCAAGGTGCTGGTGGTCGGCTTTGACGCCAACCCCGACGCGGCGGCGGCGATTCTGGCGGGCGATATGGCCGCAAGTATCGCGCAGTCGCCCGCGAACATGGGCAAGCTGGGCGTGGAAAGCGTGCTCAAGCTCATCCAGGGCGGCACGCTTGAAGCCGTCGTGGACACTGGCACCGAGCTGGTCACCAAAGACAACGCTGACAAGTACAAATAACATTCGCTCGTGCGCTTTCAGCGCAGGGGTTAGGGTGTGGGGAATAGGAATTGGCGATTGCAATGCTGATTGCTTCCCTGATCTCCGCATCGTTTTCTTGATAATGCACTAGCAATACACGGAAAGTGCTACGATTTTTGCGCGGAGCGCAAAAATCGTAGCACAAAAATGGCAAATACCCTGCAGCCGACTCTCCTGAGCATGTCGAAGGGGCAGGCTACGGCAGATTGACTCAAAAATAGCGTGCCTTAAACAGAAAGCATAGAGTTATGACTGACTTCAATGTTGCCTTTCTTGGCGCGGGCCGCATGGGTCGCACGCACCTGCGCAACCTCGCCGGCATTCCCGGCGTGCATGTGCGCGCCGTCGCCGACGCCGACCTGGCGAGCGCGCAGGCGGGCGCGGCGCTGGTGCGCGCCGACCGCGCCACCGACGACATTGCCGGAGCAATCACCGCGCCCGATGTCGACGTGGTGCTGATCTCCACGCCCACGCCCACCCATGCCGCGCTGCTGGAGCAGTGCGCGCAGGCGGGCAAGCCGGTCTGGTGCGAGAAGCCTGTGGCCGCCACCCTGGCCGAAACCGAGCGCGTGCTGGCGAGCGTCGAGGCGGCTGGCATCCCCGCCATGATTGGCTTTATGCGCCGCTTCGACCCCGGCTATGCCGCTGCCCGGCGCGCAATCGACGCGGGCGAGGTTGGCACAATCGAGCGTTTTCGCGCAATCAGCTGCGACTACACCCTGCCGCCAATCGAGTATATTCGCACCAGCGGCGGCATTTTCGTCGACATGAGCGTGCACGATTTCGACCTAGCGCGCTTTCTGGTGGGCGAAGTCGAAGAAGTGAGCGCCTGGGGCGCGGCGCTGATCGACCCGGCCTACACCGAGATGGGCGATGTCGATAGCGCGGTGGCGATGCTGCGCTTCACAAATGGC
Source organism: Kouleothrix aurantiaca (assembly GCA_001399705.1). Classification (GTDB taxonomy): domain Bacteria; phylum Chloroflexota; class Chloroflexia; order Chloroflexales; family Roseiflexaceae; genus Kouleothrix; species Kouleothrix aurantiaca. The sequence continues at coordinate 905 of LJCR01000308.1, read as the reverse complement.
GCGCTGGGCGTGCTGGAAGCCAGCCGCCGCACGACCTGGGGCTACGACATCCGCACCGAGGTGGCTGGCAGCCGCGCCCGGCTGGTGATCGAGGCGCAGCAAAAAACGCCGCTGCTCAGCTCGCACGGCCTGGGCTACCACGGCGGGCATTTCGAAAGCTTCCCCGACCGCTTCGAGGCCGCCTATCGCAACGAGCTGGCCTACTTCTTCGAGTGCTTGCGGGCGGGCGAACCACCCATGCCCAACGTCCGCGACGCGCTCGAAACGCTGCGCGTGGCGCTGGCCGCGACCAAAAGCTTGCGCGAAGGCCGGCCCGTGCGCGTGAGCGAGATAGCGTAAGTTTATCCACAGATTACGCAGATGGCGCAGATGCCTGAGATTATTTTCTACGCACTACGCCTATGGCTTTGTAGTGCGTAGTGCGTAGCGCCAGTACAGTTTCAAGTGGCTGTGATTTGTACTTCTATATGCGTAATTTGCGGATCATAAATCCAACCTGAAATGGAGCGTGGCGATGCAAGAAATCCGCGTAGGCGTGATTGGCGCGGGCGGCAACACCGTAGCGCGGCACATCCCAAACCTGCAAGCCATCGAAGGCGTCACAATCGCCGCCGTGTGCAACCGCAGCCGCGCCTCGTCGGAGCGCGTGGCCGGGCGCTTTGGCATTGCGCAGGTCTACGAGCGCTGGCAGGAGCTTGCCGCCGCGCCCGACCTCGACGCCGTGGTGATCGGCACCTGGCCATACATGCATGCTCCCGCCACGCTGGCCGCGCTGGCAGCCGGCAAGCACGTGCTGTGCGAAAAGCCGCTCGCCGCCAACGCCCGCCACGCCAAACAGATGGCGCAGGCAGCGTCAGAAACTGGGCGCGTCCTGGCCGCAGCCTTCCACTACCGCTACCCCCCGC
>LJCR01003077.1 GCA_001399705.1 Kouleothrix aurantiaca | reverse complement strand
GATTATTCTGGCGCGGCTGAAGCGACCCACGATCCCGGCCCTGCTGCTGATTGGCGCGTGGACGCTGGTGACGATGCTGGGCGCGCTGCGCAGCGGCATTTCGTCCTACACGCCCGCGCTGCTGATCATCCCGATCTGCGCGGCGGGCCTGCTGATCGACGCGGTGGCGAGCGTGAGCCTGGCCGCGCTGGCGACGATTCTGGTTGGCACGCTGGCCTGGCTGGAGGCGAACGGCGTGGCGGTGCCGCGCGAGCCGCCGCCGTTTATCGCAAGCAATCAGTCGTACGAGGCGCTGGGTTTCTGGATCGCGATCTTTGCGACGGTGGCCGCGCTTACCTCGGTGCTTTCGGGCGGCTTACAGCGCGCGCTGCGCCAGAGCCGCGCGCACGCCAGGGCGCTGGAAACGCTGAGCAGCCAGCTTGAGGCGCGCGTGGAAACGCAGACTGCGCAGCTGATCGAGCAGGAGCGCGAGGCTGCGACGCTGGAAGAGCGCGCGCGCCTGGCCCGCGAGATCCACGACACGCTGGCACAAGGGCTCACCGGCATTGTGGTGCAGCTTGGCGCGGCCAAACGCGCCCTCGAGGTTGCCGACGCCCCGCCCGACGCCGACCAGCATATCGATCGGGCGCAGCGCATGGCGCGCGGGGCGCTGGCCGAGGCGCGCGCGCAGATCGCCGCCGGCGCGCCCGCGCCCGAGCCGGCTGCGCTGGCCGAGGACGCCGCGGCG
>LJCR01003078.1 GCA_001399705.1 Kouleothrix aurantiaca | reverse complement strand
CAGGGCTAGTACTTCTCGGAAAAGAGGCACAAAAACAGCAGATCAGCGCTTTAGGCTGACCTGCTGCTTGCGATTTAACTGCTCGCTGATTGTTATCGCCCTCCGCCCTTCGATACGCGGCTGCGCCGCTACTCAGGACGAAGTTGCGAGTCATCGATGTCGCTTGTCGCTAGTTTCCTGACCCTCGATCAAGACGCAAATTTCTCACATTCGCGTTCTTTGCGCCCTTTGCGGTGAAAAATCCTGGTGCTATGCGCCGGGCGCGCCCCAAACCGGCGTGCCCTGGCCGCGCAGCTTCAGCTCAATCGCGGCTGCGTCGCTGGCGGGCAGGAAGACAAACGTATTCTGGTTGGGGTCACTGCCAGCGCGCTGGATGACAATGCCGCTGGCGTCGGGCGCCCACGCCGACCAGATCACCGCCGTGCTGTCGAACTCTTCGTCGCGCAGCTTGCTGGCCTTGCCAGCCGCGTCGATCTGCTGGAGCGTGTAGCTGATGTTTTGGCCGCTGGCCGTGTTCTGGCCAACAAACGCCAGAATCTTGTCGCCCGCCGCTACGGGGCTGAACACGTCGGCCTGGCCGTTGTCTTTCCCTGAAGCCAGCAGAATCTTCGGCTCGCCGCCGGTGGGTGGCAGGCTCCACAGCGCTGGCTGGCCATTGAAGGCGCCGTAGCTGGAACAAATGACTTGGCTGCCGTCGCTGCTCCAGAGCGCGCTAAAGCACATATAC
>LJCR01003080.1 GCA_001399705.1 Kouleothrix aurantiaca | reverse complement strand
CCAGCTGACCGAGGCGGCGCGCTGGTTTTCGTGGGATTCGGTCGAGAACCAGCCGGCCGGCTTTTGCGGCCACACCGACAGCCAGGGCCACAGCTCGGAGTTCCGCGCGCAGCAGTTTGGCTACCCCGGCCGCGCTGGCGCGGAAAACGCCTATTGCGGCTATGTCACGCCGTCCGACGCCGTGAGCGGCTGGATGAACAGCCCCGGCCACCGCGCCAACCTGCTGAACGGCGATTGGCAGGAAACCGGCCTGGGCTACTACCAGCGCAGCTCCGATGGGCGCGGCTACATCACGCAGATGTTTGGCGCCGACCCGAATTTCGCGCCGGCAATCATCAACGACGAAGCACCAGCGACCAGTGCCCCGCAGGTGAGCGTGTATACCTACAATCGCACCGCGGGCGATACATTCGCAGCCATTGGCCCTTCGCAGGAAATGCGCCTGAGCAGCACGCCCTGCTTTGCCGGCATCGCGTGGCAGCCCTACGCCACCGAGCACAGCTTTACGCTGCCAAGCGGCACCGGCTGGCGTGAGGTGTATGTGCAAACGCGCGACGCGCTCGATCGCACGGCGGTCGCCAGCGACGCGATCTACCTGGGCAGCGCCGCGCCACCCGAGCAGCTCAGCCTCGACCAGACGACGACCACCGCCAGTAGCGTCAAGCTCTACAATCTGAACGGCGGCGCATTTACCCCCAGCCAGATCCGTCCGGGCTGGATCGTCGAC
>LJCR01003076.1 GCA_001399705.1 Kouleothrix aurantiaca | reverse complement strand
CCACACCTTCTGCGCCGCCGCCATACAGAATTGCGTCGTGCGTGCGCTCGCTGCCCGTGATATGAATTGTATCGATGCCGGGGTGCTGCGTGAGGTAGGCACCCACCTCCGCCCCGCCGGTGGTGATGCGCAGAAAGCCGCCCGCCACAAACGGCGCAAAGATCCGCTCGAAGATCGGCGCAAGGTACTCATTCACCGGGTTGAACTTCAGCAGCACCACTTCGCCGTCGGCAACGAGCTTGTAGAGCATATCGAGCGCAGGGATGGAATTGATATTCCCCGCGCCCAGCACCAGCGCCACGCCGCCGGGGTGCGGCCCGGGTTTGTGATAGAAGGCGGCGATATGCTCGGCAAGGTTCGCTTGCGTCACGCCCGGCTGCATCCACACATCGGTGGTTACGCCATTCATCAGCAGGTTCTGCGACCAGTTCCAGGGAAACACCCGCGCAACCACCTGCCCGCCCGGGCGGGTGTGCACCGCCGGCAAGGCAGGCGTGCGGCCGGCGGCCACAGCTTCCAGGGTGTGAAGGTAGCCGTTCAGCGCAGCAGCCAGCGCCCACGGGCCGCTGATCCATTCTTCGCCAGCCCACTGCGAGCGCGCATCGATCTGCTTGCCGCGCACCGACGCATCGACCCACGCCTGTGCATTGGCGTCGAGCAGGGGCAAGGTTTCGCGCAGCAGGCCAAGCTTCGCGCCAGCCCGCATGTTGGCCCAGGCCGATTTCTGC
>LJCR01003072.1 GCA_001399705.1 Kouleothrix aurantiaca | reverse complement strand
GGCCACGCCCGAACCCGGCGGCACGGCTGAGCCGCCGCTGGCCGCAGCGCCCGCGCCACTGCTTGCCAATGCCCAGCAGGTTGGCCCCGAGCCATTCACGGTTGGCGGGGTGAGCATGCGGCGCGACGAGGATTCGGTCTGGTTTTTTGGCGAGCTGCGCAACGACGGCAGCGAGCCGCGCGAAAGCATCGAGGTGCGCGTGGTGCTGCGCGACAAATCCGGCACCGAAGTTGGCAGCAAAAGCGGCTTTGTCGACCTGCACTACCTCGAGCCGCAGCAGATCGCGCCATTCAGCGTGCTCTTCACCAAAGACGACGCGCCGCCACCGTTCGATTCGTATGATTTCGAGGTCATCAGCGCCAAGGCCGATTTTCAGCTTGGCTACTCCTACCGCGATCTTGAGCTGGCCGACGTGGCCGCGCGCCGCTCCAGCCTCGGCTTTGTCGACATCAGCGGGCGCGTGCGCAACAGCGGCGCGGCCCCGACACAGTTTGTAGAAGTGCTGGCGATATTTTACGATGCGGCGGGCAACGTGGTTGGGATGAGCTCGGGCTACGCGCAAACGCCCGGCAAAGCGCCGCTGGCAGCCGGCGCAACGGCGCGCTTTGACATCAAGGGCATCGTCTTTAGCGCGCCGCCGGCACAATATCGCCTGGAGGTGCAGGGCAGCCGGATCAGCTAGGAAAAAAAAGCGCCGGCCACGTTCGCGGCTGGTAGGCCGTGTGAACG
>LJCR01003073.1 GCA_001399705.1 Kouleothrix aurantiaca | reverse complement strand
GCCAGATCTAAGGTCGCCCTCACGGCTCAAGGGCCGCCGCCGCCAGCCGCCGCAGATCGCCAAGCGGCACTGGTTTGGTGATGTAATAATCGATATTCAGCCGCTCAACGCGCTGGCGCAACTCGGGCGAGCTGTAGGCCGTCATGAAAATGATGCGAGTATCGATCTGCCGTTGCCGAATCTGGGCCACGAGATCGAGGCCGTTAAGGTGCGGCATGTTGTAATCAGTAATAATAAGATCAGGCACGTGGCAAGCTATTGACGCCAGCGCTTCGGTAACCGAGGATGCCGTGGTGATGAACCAGTCGTACGCCAATCCGCGCAGCGCCTGCTCGACTACAAAACGCTGGTTGTCTTCATCATCAACAATAAGGACGGAGTGTAATGTCATTGCAAAGCCTCAATGAGATGGAAAAACTGACCCCAGAATCATACTGTGCTTGCTTAGGGCTGTGGCTGGCAAGTTGTGATCAGAATGTATGCGGGGCCGTAATACGCAAAAATATTTTTATTTTTGTTGCTTAAAATGTGTTCTATTGCGCATTTTTTGCAACCTATTGCCCGTTTCAATGGGTTATGAACTTGATGCATACAGATCAATTCGATTGGCAAAAGCAGCACAAGCGATTTTCATATTTTCAAGCACTGCTATAAGAATGGCTTCGTGAGAAGATGCTGCCAGGCTTGTGAGAAAAGGCGCTAGCGGCAGCCTGCCGGCATGGTTGCAGA
>LJCR01003071.1 GCA_001399705.1 Kouleothrix aurantiaca | reverse complement strand
GCTCGCCGGCCGCCGCGTCGATGCGCTAATCATGCTGGCCGGCGTCACGCCCGACATCCAGATGCGCCAGATGGCGAGCGAGCTGCCACTGGTTGTGATCGGCCGCGCGGTGCCGGGGATCGAGCGGCAGTGCCTGCGCATCGACGACATCGGCGCGGCCGAAGAAGCGACGCGCTACCTGATCGAGCTGGGCCACCGGCGTATCGTGCATATCGCTGGCCCTCCATTTCATCAGGATGCGCTCGACCGCCGGGCGGGCTACGAACGCGCCCTGGCGGCCAGCGGCCTGAGCCTCAGCCCGGATCTGATCATCGCGGGCGACTACACCGAGCTTTCGGGCCTGCAGGCGGTTGAAACGCTGATTGCACGCGGTACCGCGTTTTCGGCCATTTTCGCCGCCAACGACCAGATGGCCTATGGCGCGCGGCTGGCTTTGTACCGGCGCGGCATGCGCGTGCCTGCGGATGTGTCGCTGGTGGGTTTCGACGATCTGCTTGGCTCGGCCTACACGACCCCGCCGCTCACTACCGTGCGCCAGCCGGCCTTTGAGCTGGGCTGCGCAGCTGGGCAGGCGATCCGGCACCTGCTCGAAGGCCGAACCTTCGCCATGCCCACGCTCAGCACCGAGCTGGTGATCCGCGAGTCGGCCGCCCCGCCGCACAGCTGAGCAGCTGCCAGTTCTCCTGCGGTGCTCAACCTGCCTGGGTCGCCAAGGCCCCCGATCCCCGA
>LJCR01003075.1 GCA_001399705.1 Kouleothrix aurantiaca | reverse complement strand
GTCGATGCCCGGCACGGCCTGCGCCAGCGCCATGTCGTCTTCGCGCAGCGCGTGGCCGATCAGCACCACGGCGTTCACATGCTCCTGATCGCGCAGCGCCGCCACCACCTCGCGCGCCGTTGCCACCCGGTCGGCAAAGCGCGCGCCCGCGGCCGGGCGCAGGTTCGGGCGAATCAGGCGCTCGAAATCGCTGCCGGCTAATGCGAACCCGCCAATCTTCACCCCGCCGGCCTGAAACACCCGGTAGGTCTTGCCATCCTCCTGGAACAGCGGCTTGCCCGCCGCATCGAGAGTATTTGAGCTGAGGATGGGGTATTTAATCGTGTCGCGGCAGCGCGCAAACTCCTCCGGGCCGTAATCGGCATCGTGGTTGCCAAATGCCATTGCGTCGACAATCCCATTGAACCACGGCCACTCGGCGCAGTGAAATTTGTCCGACCAGGCCGGCGCGCCGGCGTTCATGGTGTCGCCGCCGCTGAAGATCAGCGCGTTCGGGTCGTTGGCATAGGGCTGCAGGTAGGCAAACAGGCGCGCAATGCCGGCGGTGTCGGCTTCGCCTTCGGAGTACAAAGGCACGGCGTGCGAATGGTAGTCGGAGAAGTGCAGGAGGGTGACGGTGGTGCGCGTCTGCGCGGCGGCCGGGGTGGCAAGCAGGGCGAGCAGCAGCAAGAACAGCAGGGCAGCGACCGTTTTCATAGGCAGCCTCCTTGTTTTCAGCCGTCAGGAGTC
>LJCR01003074.1 GCA_001399705.1 Kouleothrix aurantiaca | reverse complement strand
GAAAGCGGTGTAGGCCGCGCGAACGGCGGCGCGGGCGCGAAACAGGTTCACTTTCACGGCGGCCATGCTGATGCCCAGCACGTCGGCAATTTCGGCATAGGCCAGCCCTTCGGCGTCGCGCAGCAGCAAAATCGTGCGGTGCCGCTCGGGCAGCTGCGCTAGCGCCAGCGCGATCTGGCTGCGCTGCTCGGCCGCCGCGTAGGCGCGCACCGGGTCGCCCAGCGGCGCGCCATCGGGGATGGCCAGCAGTTCGTCGGTCTCGATCCGGCGCGGATCGGGCCGGCGCAGGCTATCGAGGTAGGCGTTGCGCGCGATGCGGAACAGCCAGCTTGAGATCGAGCATTCGCCGCGAAAGCTCAGCAGGCCGGCGCAGGCCTTCACAAACGTCACCTGCGTGAGCTCTTCGGCAATGTCGGCCGAGCCGCACATCTGGAAGAGAAATTGCTGAATCGGCCCGCGATAGCGCCGGTACAGCGCGTCGAGAGTGCGCAGATCGGCCCGCATCGCCTGCTCGCTAGCGCCGCCCTGGATGTCGGCATAGTCGTTCATACCCATGCTCCGTGTGTGCTTCTTGTTGGGTTAGACGCGAGGCGGCGGCGAATGTTACACAGCTACGCGCTCGATATCTGCGAAGCTGATGGTGATCTGGCCGTTGGCGTCGATATGCTCGGCGGCGCTGGCGGGGAAGACCAGCAGCTCGACTGGCGCGCTGCGACGCACATCACGCAG
>LJCR01003069.1 GCA_001399705.1 Kouleothrix aurantiaca | reverse complement strand
GTGATAATGACCAGCGAGGTCTTCCTTTCTTCCGAAGCATATGATGACGCCGCCAACCCGGCCACTCCCGCGCCGCGCCTGTGGGAGCTGGCGCAGCATCCCCAGGTCGCGCCGCTGGTAGCGGCCAATCCCGCCGCCCCTGCCGAGCTCTTACGCGAGCTTGGCGCGCGCATGCTCGACGCCCTGCCGCTTCCTGCTGCTCAGGCTGTCGCCCTGATGACCCACGGCACACCCAGCATTGCCACCGCACACCTGCAAGAGCTGGGCATGCGCGCCGACGACCCGGTGCTGGCGGCCGTCGCCGCAAACCCCAACACGCCGGTCGAGACGCTGGTGCGGCTGGCCGGCATTGTGCCAGCGCATTTCTGCGCGAACCCGGCCTTGTTCCTCCTGCTGCTGGAAAACCCGAACTTGCCCGGCGAAATGCCAGTGGCGACGGTGCGCGGCCTTTTGCGCTATGCCGGTGTACCGCGCATGTTTCTCGAATGGCTGGTTGCCTACGGCCTGCCCGACGTAGCCGCCGCCGCGCGCTTGCATGTCGCTTACGCTGGCGAAACCGAAGACTGGCAAACATTCTCCGCCGCCGCGCTTGCGCAAGCCCCGCTGCCCGATAGCCCTGACCTGCTGCTGGAGTTGCTGGCGCTGGGCGCGGTACCCGAGTGGCTGCTGCCGGCCATTGCCGCCGCGCCTGAGCGCTCGATCCGCTCCGCGCTTGCGCGCAGCCCCGCCG
>LJCR01000307.1 GCA_001399705.1 Kouleothrix aurantiaca | reverse complement strand
GCGCGCACCAGCACCGGGCCGACGGGCGCGGTCACGGCGGCGCGCTGCTCGGGGTTGAGTCCGTTGAGTAGGGTCATGTTTCCTTGCATCTGTCAGGTTGTAACGCACTGCGCCGGGCGGCTCGAACCACCCGGCGCGAAGCATTATGCCACACTTTTGCGGCGGTGAGGCTCGCGCCCCACACGGCTTTGCGGCTGGCGCGCATGGCGGAGGTGGCGCCCATCTGCAGTGTGCTCCATGTCGCCAGGCCGCGCAGGTTCACGCCCAGGTTCACAAACGTCTGCGCACTGGCTTTAGAAAACGTAAGGTCTGCATCGTTTAGTATACAGGCATTATTTCCATTTGATCGAGGTGGCGCTTATGCATGCTCAACCGCCGGCCCTGCGCGCTGCTGTGCTCTTGCTAGGCATTCTGCTTGTTGGCGCAGGTTGCGCCGCTGAACCGGCTCAAGCGCCTGCCAGCCCGCCAGGTGCTGCGGCGCCCAGCACCAATGCGGCGCTTGCCCCAGGCAGCACAGCGGTCGCGCTCGCCACCAGCGCGCCGCCCGCAGCGCAAGCACCCGCACCTGCGGCAGCAACAGCCCTGCATGGTACCACGCCGCCGCCCAACACGCTGCCAACCCCTGGTTTTCCGCCTGCAAGCGCTACCCCCACCTTTCCTGAAGCAAAGATCGACGATCAAAGCATCGGCGCGCTGCGCCTGCTGCGCACGGTGGGCTTTGGCCAACCGCACTCCCTGAAAATCGGGCTGGGCGGCCGGCACCTCGCGGTTGGAACCAGCAGCGGCATTGCATTGTTTGAATTGCCAACGCTGCGTTTGATCCGTTTCGACCCGGCGGCCGATTCTGCTTCGCCAACATCAAACGATCGCGAGCAGCAGGCGCAGATGCTAGCCGCGCTTTGCCAGGGCGGCACGGAATGCCTTGCCGCGCTTGCGGCCGCGCAGCAGACCACGCTGCCGGCGGCATTCAGTGGCAGCGGCACGATTATCAGCCCCGACATGCACCTGGCCGCCATCCCCGAAACGAAACCAGATGAAGCGGGGCAGACCCAGATCCGCCGCATTGATGATGGAACGCTGCTGTATACCCTTCCTGGCACGCTGCCAGCTTTTAGCCACGATGGCAGCATGCTGGCAATTTCGGATGGATCGCGGGTGCGCGTGTGGCAGCGGCAAGCGCTCGAAGCAGGCAATGACCAGCCAGGCGCAACCTTTGCCCCGCCAAATGTCGAAGCCCAGACATGGGGGAACGCGCTGGCCTTCAGCCCTGATGCCCAGGCGCTGCACGCCGTCCTTGGCGGCGACCTGTTCAGTTGGCGCATTTCTGACGGCCTGCTGCGCTGGAAGTTGCCTGATGTTGCTGCAGAAAGCGTTGAATTTCGCATGCATGGCGCAGTGCTGGAAACAATTGCTGCTGGCGGGGACGCGCCTTCGGGCACGCGCGTGATTCGCACCTCCGATGGCACCGAAGTGTATAGCGGCTGGGTTGGCAATATCGCGTTTGGCAGCGACGACGTCACAGTTGCGCTGATACCGTTCGCCACCGACGGGCCTGTGGAGGTGATCGATATCGCAAGCGGGGCGATCAACGCCTTTCGTATGCCCGATTACCAGGCGCTGGCGTTTAGCCCCGACGCGCTCACGCTGGCGGCCGCAACCAGCCATGGCATTGATCTGGTTGATGTGATCGACAGCCGTGTGCAAGAAAGGATTTCAGCTGATCTGATTGCACTTTTTGATCTGCACATTCAAAACAACCTGCAGTATAGCCGTGATGGCCAGCTGCTTATGTACCAGAAGCAGGGCGAAAATCTCTATGATGGCGTGAGCGCTTCGGCGCAATCGTGGAAGCTTGCGCCGGCGATACAGTTGAGGAGTGCGCAGCGATCGAAACCGAAAAATCGCACCCGAGAGGCCGATTTGCTGCTGGCGGCGTTTAGCCCCGACACCGGCGCGGCGGCCTATTCCTATGATCGCACGCATGTAGAAATTCAGCCGCCTAACGCGCCGGCATTCACGCTCACCATGCCAATCAGCGTGACGGCAATGGTGTTCAATCCCGCTGGTGACGTGCTGGCGCTGGGAAATGAGGCCGGCACTATTCGCATGGTGGGCCTCCCCGATGGCGGCGAGACCGGGCAGTTGGCGGCGGGCGGCCCGACACACGGGCTGGTGTTCAGCCAGGATGGAACCTTGCTGGCTGGCATGCGCGACGATGGCAGCGCGCTGGTATGGCAGCTTGGCAAGCAGGTGCCGGTTGCAACGCTGAGCGGCATTCGCGAAAACAGCACCGTGATCTTCAGCGCCGACAAGCAGCTTCTGATTGCGGGTGGACCGAATGGCGTGGCGTTCTACCGCATTGCCGACGGATCACTGCTGCGCTTGATTGCGGTTGCCGCCGAGGATATTGCACTTGGCCCGCACCAGCGCATGCTGGCGATCCTGCACAATATGCAGATCCAGCTGTGGGGCATTCCTTCGTAAGCGATTGCCAGGGCGCTCTGGTGCCAAAACGCCCTGACAACTGCTGTATTCGCTAGCTCGTGAAGAACTCGATCAGCACTGGCGCGAGCGCCGCCGCCGCAACTTCGTGGGTTTGCCCCGCCAGCGTGCGGTGCTGGCCGTGGGGCATGGCCTGCGCCAGCGCGAGCGCCGTGCTATGCATGAATGGGTAGGGTGTCGCGCCGCCATCCATCACCAGCGCGGGAATAGTGAGCCCGGCAGCGCGCTCGGCTGGCACGGCGGCCTCTTCGCCCATTGCCGCCGCATCATAGGCAATCGTTGGCGCGATCGCTTCCCACATCGGCCACATCGGGTAGCCATGCATCTCGGCGATGTGTTCTTCCGGCACGCCAAGCAAGCCCATAAACAGCCCAACCGCCTCGGCGTTGCGGCCAGCCGCCAGCGTGGCCACCAGTTGCGCCCGGAAGTCGCGCCAGCCCGCCCGCGCCTCGGCGTCGTCGTTGTAGGGTGGCTCGTACATCGCCAGCTTGCGCACCTTGCCGCCCAGCGCGAGCGCAGCTTCGAGCGCCAGCGCCGCGCCGGACGAGATGCCCGCCAGAAACGCCGCGCCACCGGCGTGATCTATCAGGGCTTCAATATCTTCGATCTCGCGCGCCACCGTGTAGGGCTGCGTGTCGCCGCTGCCGCCGCGCCCGCGCCGGTCGTAGTGGATGATGGTGAAATGTTCGGCCAGCGGCCCGAATGCGGCGAGCTGCGCGGTTTCCGAATCCATGGCGCGCTGCTCGAACATGCCCGGCACCAGAAGCAGCGCCGGCCCGCTTCCAAGCTGATCAAACGCGATGCGCGTGCCATCGCGCGACGTTACGGTGTGCATAGTGTTCCTTTCCACAAAATTACTTGACGACGCGGTAACGCAGGTGTGTGACATCGGGCGCGGCAACGGTGTGCGTGCGCTCCAGCGCAACTGGCGCGCGGCCCGGCCCGAACAGGCACACGCCGCCGCCTAACAATACTGGTACAAGATCGATCTGCACCTCGTCGAGCAGGCCGAGCGCCAGGCACTGCTGCATCACGCTGGCGCTGGCGACCGAAATGTTCTTCTCGCCCGCTACGGCCTGCGCCTGGCGCACCGCGCTGGCCACGCCATCGGTCACAAACACAAACGGCGAGCCGGGCTCCTGCCACTCGGGCGCGGGCGTGTGCGTCACCACAAAGCACGGCCCTTCCACCGGCGGGTGGCCACCCCACGCGCGGGCAATGTCGAACATGCGCCGCCCGGTGATCATCGCGCCATATGCGGCCCACAGCGGGCGCAGAAAATCCGCGCTGTTCTGCGACACGCGAAAGACCATGTCGGTGCCGGGCAGCGCGAGTGGCGTTTCGCCGCTCTGGTACCAGGCGAACAGCGCCTCGCCGCCCGCGCCGAGTGGCTGATTCGGGCCATCGTTCGGCCCGGCCACAAAGCCATCCAGCGACACCGAAAGCTCGGTGATCAGCTTGCCCATCGTACCTCCTTCTGCTATAGCCAGAAGCAAGAAAATTGTGCCACAGAGCGCACAGAGCTTGCGAAGCTTCGTGCGCAATGTTCAGCGTTTCGATAATGTGACGGGAAAACGCGAAAAAAAGTAGCGGCGTTTTTGGGGAAATTTATTCGAGGGTGAGTGGCAGGCCAAAGGCCGGGAACAGCTCGGGAACAAACGACATAATTTCGGCGATCTGCCCGCCTTCGATCCGCAGCACATCCAGCACCTGCGCGCGGAAACGTGTGTCGCCAGGAAGCATGACGTAGTGTGCGGCGGCGGGCTGGCGGTTGGCGCTGGTGGGCAGGCTGCGCCACCGCCCGTGGTACATGATCGATGCGGGGTCAAATACCTCGGCGCTGAAGGCAACAATGGTGGCGCGGCCGGCGTACCAGATCGGGTGCGGCGGCATCGTCAGCAGCGCGTCCTCGCGCAGCAGGGCGGCAAACGCGGTGGCATCGCCCTGCTCGTGGGCGGCAAGGTAG
>LJCR01003068.1 GCA_001399705.1 Kouleothrix aurantiaca | reverse complement strand
TTGCATGGCCAGGGCCGCGCGCGCCGCGCGCAGCGCGTGGTCGGGCTGGCGGGTGGGCGCGTTCCACAGCGCCATCAGCGCGTCGCCAACAAATTTGTCGATCGTGCCGGCTTCGGCGAGGATCAGCGGCGCGGCGATGCCGAAGTACTGATTAAGCATCGCGACGACCTCGGCGGGCGTGGCGCGCTCGGAGAACGACGTGAAGCCGCGCAGGTCGGCGAAGAGCACCGAGACTTCGAGCATTGCGCCGCCCAGCGCGGCCTGGCTGGGGTCGGCAAGCAGCGTGGTGGCGACGCTCGGCGCCATGTACTGGCGGAACAGGCCGTCGATCTGGTGGTAGAGGCGCGCGTTTTCCAGCGCGATCGAGAGCTGGCTGGCGAGCGAGCGCAGCAGCCAGCGGTCGCGCTCGGCGAGCTGGCCATGGGCGCGCTGCACCGCTAACACGCCCACAACATGCCCTTTGACGCTGAGCGGCAGGGCCGCCAGCGCGCCGCCGTTCTCGCGATCTTCGCTGATCGGCGCGCCACGCAGGGCAGCGGCAAGAACTGCCGGCCGGGCGGCGGGGCTGGGGGCTGGCTGCGCGGCTACCGCAGCGCCACCGGCGTCGAGCATGCGCAGGTGGCCATTTTGCACCAGCCCAATGCTGATTCGGTCGCGGCCAAACGATGCGCCGGCCAGCGCCAGCGCGCGATTGAGCAGCGCGCGCTCGTCGAGAATCACGCTGGCCTCC
>LJCR01003070.1 GCA_001399705.1 Kouleothrix aurantiaca | reverse complement strand
GCGGGCGACGGTGCGCGAGATGCGCCCGCGGCTCGGCTACGACCCCTACACGCTGCCGGCCGTGCGCAACCCGCTTGGCCATGCAGCCTGGGGGCCAGACTACGACCGCGCGCGCAAGCGTATGGGTGAGCCAGCGCTGCTTCGCGACGACATCCCGCTCGACTGGGTCGCCGCGACCGACATGTGGAGCGGGGCCGCAAGCTGGGTTCCCAAGCAGCTGGTCTGCCTCGATTTTACCGTCGATGAGCGGATCGGTGTGCCGCTGTTTTTTGCATCGTCGAACGGGCTTGCCAGCGGCAACACCCTGCTCGAAGCGCTGACGCACGGGCTGTGCGAAGTGATCGAGCGTGACAGCAGCTGGCGTTGTGCCGCCACCAGGTACGAACCGGAACGCTGCGTGGCCCCGGCCACGATCACGTCGGCGCTGGCGCGCAGCTTGATCGAGCGCTTTGCGCGCGCTGGGTTGGCCACAATCATCAGCGATGTAAGCGGACCGATTGGGTTGCCCTGCTTTGAAGCAACGATCGCCCACCCCGACGCGCCAAGCTGGTATGGCGGCGCGGGCTGCCACCCCAGCCGTGCCACAGCGCTGCCCCGCGCGCTGACCGAGGCCGCGCAATCGCGCCTGACAATGATCGCCGGCAGCCGCGACGACATCCTGCGCGGCAGCTATCGCAAGGCAATCCGAGCGCGACAAGCCATCCCACATCTTTTTCTGCGCTCGTATCGC
>LJCR01003065.1 GCA_001399705.1 Kouleothrix aurantiaca | reverse complement strand
GTGCCAATCGTCTCGCACATGCCGTTCAGGAGCGCAGCGCCCCTCGCGCGCTTGTTTGGCTGTGCCAACTATGCTTCGAGGAGATTCGTGTATGAACCGCCTGGACCGACCGACCGCGCTCAAGATCGCCGCCGCTATCAGTGCATTCCTGGCTCTGGTTGAACTGTTCGTCTACGATCTGCCCGCATATATGAGCGGGGCGGCGGCTGTGGATCAGATCGCGAGCACCGGCGAGGGGCCGCCCTTTGCCCTGCTGATTGTGATAAGCATTGTCTCGCTTGTCGCCCTGCTTGGCGCATATGGCACCTGGAACGGGCGGCGCTGGGGCGTTGCGCTGGTAGTGGTGTGCACCGTGCTGATGCTGTTCCCAAGCATCATGGGAATCTTGTTTGCGCCTCAACTATCGCGCATCTGGGGTGTTACCACCATTCTGCTTCAATTGGTGATCCTGGTGTGCTGCTTCTGGCGCAGAAGCAAGGCAAGCGTGTCGCCCCAGGCCAAGAGTGCGTAGGGCGTTTGTGCCAGCACAACTATGCCAGACCTGGGCGTGCGGCAGCCTATGATACTCGCTTTTTGTTTGGGGGATGATTGAACGGTCTGGAGTGTGCCAATCGTCTCGCACATGCCGTTCAGGAGCGCAGCGCCCCTCGCGCGCTTGTTTGGCTGTGCCAACTATGCTTCGAGGAGATTCGTGTATGAACCGCCTGGACCGACCGACCGCGCTCAAGATC
>LJCR01003066.1 GCA_001399705.1 Kouleothrix aurantiaca | reverse complement strand
AAATGGTAGCGCAGGTGCGGCAGCGCCACGCGCACGCCCAGCCGCAGAAGCGCGTAGCCGCCGGCCAGCAGCGCGCGCGCCAGGCCGGCCCGCAGCACAAGCTGGTGCGCGGCATTTTCGGCCTCGGCCGGGGCATCGCGCAGCGTTCGCCCAAACAATGTTGAAAGTCGCATTGTTTCCCTCTCACGAAAGCAGTTCAGCGCAAGCCAACAAAAAACGCCCTTGAGCCAAATGCTCAAGGACGGCGTAAACCGTGGTACCACCTTGCTTGGGGCGTGCGCCCCCACTCTGCCGCCACCGCGCATGCTGCAGCATGGGCGAGGGCGCGTCCCGATCACGGGGGACTCAGCCGGCCAGCCTTTCTGCCAGAAACAAAGCCCTGGCACTCGGCGGCGACGTGGGCCGCGTGGGCGGCCACTATGGGAAGGGGTTCGGCGCCGGCCTGCCTGGCCAGGCTTCCACCTTCCCTGGCTCGCTGTGCGCCCGGCCGAGCGCGTACTGTTTCCCATCGACGTCTTTTTCGTATTGCCAGCGAGTGTAGCACGCTCGCCAGCGGCTGTCAATCCGACCAAAGACGTGGTATCGAAAATGCTGCCGGCACGGTTTCTTTTTGTACCGCATCAGCACAACGCAGCAGAATCGCAGCGGCCCGCGTACTTGCCCGCCACGTTCGCGCCCGAAGTGCGCACTATGCCTTTGATGCAGCGGCAAAGCCATGCTATGATACAGGG
>LJCR01003064.1 GCA_001399705.1 Kouleothrix aurantiaca | reverse complement strand
GATTGGCCTGCCTTCGCTGGGCGCGGCCAGCCCATGCGCCACTGCCGCCACGCCAAGCGCGCCCAGCGAAGGCAGGCCAATCAGCGTAATTGCGTACAGGCTCATCACCCGGCCGCGCAGCTCGCCCGGCACGCGCAGCTGGATGACGGTGGCGATCAGCGTCGTGAAAACCGTCGACGCGATTCCAACCAGCACCAGCAGCACCACGCCCGGCACAAAGAAGGGGCACAGCGCAAACGCCGTCAGCAGCGCGCAAAACGCGATTCCGCTGATGATCATGCCGCGCCCGTAGCGATCAAGCTGGCGCACCGAGGCCATCGCAAACGCCCCCGCCAGCGCGCCCGCGCCGCCCGCGCCAAGCACCTCGCGGCCAGCCACGTCTGCCGCAACGCCCCCGCCCGCCCAGCCGACCGCCAGTGCCGCACCGAGTGGCGCAACTGGCCCGGCCGCACTCAACTGGTCGCCGTTTATGTCCACTGCGAGCGGCGCGCCCGCACTGGAGCGCGCCATCGTCACGCCCGACCCGGCGCGGCCGTATGTTGCCGCCGCGCTGGTACGCATCGACCTGCGCGCCACGCAGCTGCACCTCGTGGCCGGCACGCAGGAGCCGATCTCAAGCGTGAAAACAGCGCGGCCCGGCAGCATCCCGGCGGCTGATCAGCGCTCGGGCGCACTGCTGGCCGCCTTCAACGGCGGCTTCAAGGCGGCCAATGGCGCATTCGGCATGGGCG
>LJCR01003067.1 GCA_001399705.1 Kouleothrix aurantiaca | reverse complement strand
CGTGGGTGTCGGGCGTCACTGCGATCAGCGCCTCGTGGCACCAGCGCGCTTCCGCCAAAATATTCGTATCACCGGTAAGCTCACGCGCCAGCTCCACAAATGCCAGCCTCCGCCACGACCCGGCGACCTCCAGATGTTTCGATACACTCCACTCCACCACCGGCAGCACTGCAATGCCAGGCGCGAAAGCGCCAAGCGGCGGCAATTCGCCTATCAGCATATAGCAGTGCCCGCCCTTCGCTATGTACGTTGCGGGCAGAACTGCCATGCGCTCTTGCCGAATAAGGTATCATAAACGTACACAATGACAATGCCGTGCCAATCACCACCGCTCAATGCTCGCGCGCCGGGAGCGCATAATTGCGCGGCAGTATGCGAATGGATGCCCCATGCCTGCCGACGCTGGCTCCCTCAAATCAAACTTGCCAGCCATGCTTTCGAGCTTTGTTGGGCGTGAACAGGAACTGCGCGAACTCCAGCAGCGCCTGGGCCAATATCGGCTCGTCACGCTGACCGGCACTGGCGGAACCGGCAAGACACGGCTGGCGCTTGAGGCTGCTGCGGCGGAAGTGGAGCATTTTGCCGACGGCGTATGGCTGGCCCAGTTCGCGGGTATTGCCTCTCCCGACCTGCTGGTACAAACGATCTCCAAAGTCTTTGCGCTGCCCGAGACCCTTGACCAGCAATCGATTGACCATCTGGTCGTGTTTCTTCAGCCCAAACGGCTCCTC
>LJCR01003061.1 GCA_001399705.1 Kouleothrix aurantiaca | reverse complement strand
GAGCAGCGCCGCCGCGCCGCCCTGCAAGATACGCTGGTCAGCTACACGCTGATTTTCACGCTGGTGAACAACATTGCTCAGGTTGGCGCGGCAATTGTGCTGCTGATGGTCGGCCGCTCCATGCGCGCTGGCACGTTCAGCGTGGGCGATTTCGCGCTGTTTGTCTTTCTGCTGCCACGCATCACCGATTGCACCATGTGGACCGGTCGCCTGCTGGCGATTTACCGCCAGAGCGAGGTGGCGCTGGGCCGCCTGCTGGCCGCGCTGCCCGGCGAGCCTGCCGCCGCGCTGGTGCAGCCGCGCCCCGTGCGCGAGTTTCTGGCGCGTGACGTTGAGCAGACGCGACACGAGACACGAGACACGAGACACGAGACAGAGGCGAACGAGCAATCGGTGAATCATACAAGCACCCCTGCGTTCTCTGCGCCTCTGCGGTTTAATACCTTGCTTGAAGCGCGCGGGCTGCGCTACCACTATCCCGCCAGCGGGCGCGGCGTCGGCCCGATCGACCTCGCGATTGCGCGCGGCTCGTTCACCGTGATCACCGGGCGGGTGGGCGCGGGCAAAACCACCCGGCTGCGCGCGCTGCTTGGCCTGCTGCCCGCCGACGCCGGCACAATCCTCTGGGATGGCGCGCCCGTGACCGATCCTGCCAACTTCATGGTCCCGCCGCGCTGCGCCTACACCGCGCAGGCCCCGCGCCTGTTCAGCGCATCGTTGCCCGCCCACCCGC
>LJCR01003062.1 GCA_001399705.1 Kouleothrix aurantiaca | reverse complement strand
CTGGTACACCGGCTGCGCGCCCTGCCGCGAAGAAACACCTGCCCTGCAAGCCGCCTACCAGAAGCTGAATGCCCAGGGCCTGCAGATCGTTGGCGTGAATGTGCGCGACAACGAGCGCAATGGCGCCGACGGCGAAACCGACATTCGTAAATTCATGGCTGATCATAAGGTTACCTACCCGATCGCGCTGGATGCCGGCAGCAAGGTCAACCGCGACTACCAGGTCTATGTGCTGCCCACCAGCGTGATGATCGACCGCGCGGGCAAGGTGCGCTATCTGTTATTTAGCGCCGTGACAGCGAGCGATGTTGAAGCGCTCTTCAATACACTGCAACAAGAAACATCAGCGCAACGCTGATGAAGAAGCGAGGGGTGCATGCAAGAAAGAAAGATTCTCATCGTTGATGATGAAGCGGGCTTGCGCGAGCTCGTGCGCATCAATCTTGAGCACGAGGGCTTCGCGGTGATCCAGGCCGAAAATGGCGCGCAGGGCCTGGCGATGGCGCGTGAAGAACTGCCCGATCTTGTGATCATGGACGTGATGATGCCCGAGATGGACGGCTGGGAAGCCTGCCGCCAGCTCCGCGAGTTTTCGCAGGTGCCGGTGCTGATGCTCACCGCCCGCGTGCAGAGCCAGGATATCGTGACCGGCCTCGACAGCGGCGCGGACGACTACCTTGGCAAGCCGTTCAATATGGATGAGTTGATGGCGCGTGTGCGGGCGCTGCTGCGC
>LJCR01003063.1 GCA_001399705.1 Kouleothrix aurantiaca | reverse complement strand
GCAGCGTGCCGGCCTGCTCGATCCGCGCCATCGTGCCGATGCGGTGCAGCTGCATGTCGAGCGGCGCGTCGGCGTCGGCGTCGGAGCGGCGCGCAACCAGCAGCACAAGCCGATTGTCTTTCAGCGCGGCATCGGCAACCGGCTCGGTGTCGTCGTCGAGCGGCAAGCTAACGACGGTGTATGGAAAAACCACCGCGCCGTCAAGCGCGATCAACGGCAAGGTCGGGCGGCTGGCAGTGGTTGTTGGCGTTTGTTCGCTCATAGTTCCCTCTTCGCCATTCGACTGGTGTGGCTGCCGTGGCGTGCCGGTGTCGAAGCTGGCTGCTAAAGCGGAATGTTCATTCCGTTGCGGGTATTATCGAACTCTGGGGGGGCTTTGTCAATAGAATTTGGGGCGGTTGGGGCAGTTCTAACGAAGCTCTATTACTCTTGTCTACGCGGCGCTGTGATGGACAGATGCCTCGTTTCACTTGAGCGTGGGTTTGCTCAGCCCGGCCGGGACGTTGCCCCGAACCCCAACTTTTAGGTGGCCGGCTGCGACAGCGCCAGGTTGCCATGCCTCCGTTGTGCCGAAAGCTGGCAATGCTCGATAGCAGCTTCTACATACAAAAGCTGTACTGATGTTCGTGTTCGCCGCAAGGCATGACAACGAGCATTGTAAGTGATACGGGCGCTCTTTGCCGGAAGGGTTTTTAGGGAAACCGGCAAGGGTTTCCCTAATCGGGGGCACGGG
>LJCR01003060.1 GCA_001399705.1 Kouleothrix aurantiaca | reverse complement strand
GTTCTCGGTTCTTGGTTCTGCGCTATGATCGTACTCGTGAAAGGTGTGCTTGCGATAAAAGGCCACCGTCGCCTCGGCCGTGGTGGTGATGCAGCGCTCGAAGCGCCCGCTCGCGGTGTGTACCCGCGCCATGGCCGCATGAAAATCGGGGATCGCCCGTTCCAGCGCGGCCTCGGTCAGCGCGCGGCCGTCGCCATGAGCGGCCAGCACCGTCAGCGCGTTTTGCTTGCCTTCCAATAGCTCTTTGTCGGCGCTGTTCAGGTCGTTGGACAAGCGAATCACGCGAGCCTCGGCGCGCAATGCCGCCGTGATTTCGGGTATCTGCCCCGCCACAGTGTCATCGCCCAGCAGCATCAGCACTGTCCAGGCATCCTGCATCGCGCCGATGCTCAGGTGCGCCAGCGCCATGTATGCTTCCAGCGAGGCGCGCGGCGATGGGTCGCGCTCGGCCGCCATGCCATCGAGTATGTCGCCCAGCGAGGCGCGCCATGTTTCGGCCAGCAGCGGCCACAGCGGCAGCACGCTCAGCTCCGCAACGATCTCGTGCAGCAGCGCGGCCTCGCCGTCGCCGGGCGGGGGCAGCGCGCCGGCTGCCACTGCGCGAAACGTCGCGTAGCGCGCCAGCAGCTCGGGCAGCGGCAGCGACCAATCGTCGCTCAGGTCGTCAAGCGCGAAGATCCACACCAGGTAGCGCGCCGCCGTCAGCTGCGGGTCGTCGCGCTGCCACGCGGGC
>LJCR01000306.1 GCA_001399705.1 Kouleothrix aurantiaca | reverse complement strand
CGCCTGTGGGGCATGGCCCAGCCGCTTCAGGATCTGCACGTAGTCGTAGTCTTCCACGCCGTCGCGCAGCCACTTCAGGCGCATCGAGGCCACGCTGCTTGCTACACCCACCTGCGCGCCGGGGTACACCAGCATGCCGTCGCCATAGAACCAGCGCTCGCCATTATTAAAGGTGCGCACATTGTTCCAGGGGTCGCCCGTCCACAGATCCACGCGCCAGTACAGCAGGCCCTTCAGGCCCAGGCTCTGGCTCAGGAAGCCCGGCTGAATGCGAAAATCGAGCGGGCTAAAGTCGATCTGCCATTTTGGCGAATAGCCATCCTGCACCAGCGAGTTGTACGACCACAGCGCGTCGCCTTTCTGGCGGGCGCGTTCGACATTGGCGCCTGCCGCCTCGTACATTTTCGGCAGCATCGTCCAGATATCGACGACCGAGCGCCCGTCTCCCAGCCCATCGTCGAAGAGCTGCGGCGTGGGCGCGATCGTCACCAGGTTGGGCACGCCGGCGCGGTGCAGATTTTGCGCCCACTGGCGCAGCGGGCCATACAGCTGGCTGCAATCGCCAATTTCGTCGGCAGTGTAGTTGTACACCAGCAGGTTTGGCGGGAAAGCTGCCGCAGCCTGGCGGATCGTGCTGACCGGCGGCGGCGTTTCCATGGAGCACCGCGAAACGTTTGCGCCGCTCCAGAAGCCCAGGTTCACCGACGTCAGCTCGGCGCTGCCGGTGGCTTGCAGGCGCGCGTCCACCGCGTCGCGCGGCATGATCTTGTTGTGCAGCAGCTCCTGCGCGGTCGCCTGGCTGGCCGAATCGACCCAGATGCCGAACGAGCTTTGCAGCGCCGGCCGCCGCGGCAGGTCGAAATCCCACACCGTGAGCTGGACACTGCCGGTAGCGCCGCCCTGGTCGCTTGTGAGCGTGAACGAGCCGCTGTATGCGCCGGGCGTGCTGCCATACGGCACAAACACATCGACCCAGATCGGCTGGTTGAAGCCGGCAGCAAGCGTGAATGGAAACGCCTTCAGCGCCGCCGGCTTGGGCGCCGCGCCGGTCAGCGGGTCGGCCGCAGGGATGAGGCCATCGGCATACATGCCTGCGCCGAGCGGCTTGTTCGTTCCGCCAAGGTCGGGACTGGATTGCGCGACATTCACATAGTGCTCGATACAGCTGAACGTTCTGCCCGCCGATGCTGCTGCCATTTGGCCCGCGCAAGGCCGAAACGCGAAACTGCACATTGCTCAGCCCGCCAGCCGGCGCGCGCACCACCACCTGAAAGGACTCAAACTCGCCGCGCGCCGCAGTGAGGGTAGCTGTTTTGTTTGCACCGGGCGCATCATGCTGGCCCACACGTTTGAGCGACGCCTCAACCCAGAGCTGGGGCACAACTGCCGCAGCCATGGAGCTGATCACCACTGAGTTTGCCGTGGTGGGAGGATCGGCGCAGCTCGCCAGGCCAGCAATCCACAACACGCTGCTAAGCAGTACGGAGATTCGATGAATTGTGCGCCCCGGCTGGTGCATAGGCCATTACTCGTCTACTGGGTCGTCCTGATCGAACGCTACCATCTCCTGTGCCTCCACATACGCCGGCGACGGGGCTGAATAGGAAGGCGCCGAAACTTGCGGTGCCGGGTAGGCTGCTGGCCGCGCAAGCGGGCGCGCCAGGTTGGCGGCGCTCGCGCCGCGCTGCCGAACCCAGGCGCGGATGCTGGCCAGCGATGGAATGCGCCGCGGGTGCTGAACCAGTACCATCTGCAAAGCACTTACACCACCTGCAGCCAGCTGCTCGACGGCGCGCTGCAGCACCTGTTTGCGCGTTGTGCCGGCCTGCACAAAGAGCAGCGCTGCATCGCACAGCCGCCCGATAACCACCGCATCGACTGAAGCCGTCGGCGCAAGCGTGTGGAACAGCACAATATCATATTCGCGCTGCAACTGCTTCACCACCGCCTCAAAACGGCGCGCCGCCAGCTGCCCCGAAACGCCCAGCGCCACCGGGCCAGATGGCAGCAGCAGCAGGTTGCGATCGGTGAGCTGCAGCACATAATCGCGCACCGTTGGGCGCTCCTGCTGAGGATCGTGCTCAGGCCGACCGCATTGCTCTGGCCAAACAAGCTATGCAGCGTCGGCTGGTCGAATTTCACATCGACCAACACGACACGCTGGCCCGCTTGCGCCAGGGTAATGCCAAGCAGCACAATCATGTCACTCACATTGAAGCCAGGCATGACGCCGCTGATCAGCCAGGTGCGCGGGCCATCGTTCGCCGACATCGAGCTTTGCAAACACAGCTCGCGGTACGCGCCCGAGGCGGTGACACCGCTCGTCGCCAGGCCAAGCGGCAACACCGGGCGCAGCAGGCGTAAGTTCGGCACACCGGCTGCGTCTTCGTAGCTGCGGATGCGCGTGTTCAGCAGCTCCATCGCCAGCACCAGCGCCACGCTTATCAGTGCCCCAAAAATAGCACCAAGCCCGGTCAGGATGCCTGTATTCGTACGCACCGAGATGGTCACCGGCTGCGCCGGCTCAACCACCGCCAGCTGCAGGCCAAACGCGGTCACGGCATTCTGTGCAAGCGCGATCTGCTCGTTCAAGCGCTGGTAGTCGTCCTGATAGCCGGTAAGCATCGCGCTCAGGCGCTGCGTCTCGGCAAGGTCGTTACGCGCCTGGGCTGCCTGCAACAGCTCCTTTGTGCGATCAGTATTGGCCTGCGCTGCATTTAGGGTGTCGAGAAGATGGCGCTGGCGCTCGGCGATTTCTGCCTGTTGGGCGGCCAGCTGCCGCTGGTTGAACACCCGCACAATTGTGTTCGCAATATCGGCGGCAGTTTGCGCGCTTTCATTTTCAACCTGCAGCTGCAGAAGCTGCGTGTTCCGCACCACAATGATTTCGCTGGCTGCCAGCAGCGCCTTGTCGTCAAGCGGCAGGTCGAGCTGGTTAATCACGTCTTTCATCACCGGCGTGGAGCGTATCAGCTCGGCATAGGTTGGAATAATGCGATCGTTGAACAGCAAGGTATCGTAGCTGGGCCGCTGATCGGGCGCGATCGGCTGGGCCAGGAAAAACGTCGTTTTCGCCGCATAGATTGGCGGCTTGCTCGCGTTTATCGCATACAAAAGCAAGCCTGCACCCAGCATGCTTAGCACAATGATGTACGCTCGGCGGCGCAGCACGATCAATATGCGATGGATATCCACAATTTCTCCTGCCTCTGTCTATCACCTACGGAATATCAGCCGTTCTCTAGGATGCGCGCGGCCCCGCGCTGCGGAACGAAAGCGCCTGCTTGCGCACATAGAACCCTTCGGCAAAGCGCGTCGGCGAGGCCGCTTCGAGGCCGCGCAGCCGCATCAGCGCCTGAAAGGTGTCGGCTGTAAACCAGTGTTTGCTGCGCTGCGACGCAAAACAGCTGAGCAGCGTCTCGATCTTCGCATCGCAATCGGCTGCGTCGAGGTGCACGTAGCTATTGGGCTGGCCAAGGTCGCCATCGTATTTCGGGATCTCGTATTCCAGAATGAAGTGGTCACGAAAGGTATTCCACGTCAGGTCGGCAAGCAGGCGATGATCCTGGTGCCGATCCTGGTGATAGTGGGTAAAAACCAGGTCGGGCCGGGTTGATTTCAGGGTTTCGAAATAGCGCTTGATCTCGGCGCCCTGGTAGGGAAAAAAGCCATCTTCAAACGAAAGCACCGTGATGCGGCAGGTGCGCACGCCGCGCAGAAAGCGCCGCGCGCTGGCCCGCGCTTCTTCGGCGCGCTGCGGTGTGGCGCTGAACACCACCCAGTCGCACGAAAGATCGGGCTGCTCGCGCGCCAGCTGCAGCAGGGTACCACCACACCCGATCTCAATATCGTCGGCGTGCGCGCCCAGGCAAAGCACGCGCAACGGGCTGTGAAGCTCAAGCTTCTGCATGAAGATGTCCCTTAGATATGGCGCAGCCAGCGCTTGCGGCCGCGCGTTCGCCGCCCGCGCCGCGCCGCGCCGGGCTGCACCATTGCGCGGTCGGTTTCAACCTGGCGCTGCTGGCCCATAAACTCAAGCAGGATCTGCACCCGGTCGCGCGCGCGGGTATTACCCAGAAAGATCGCATTCAGCCCAGCAAACGGCCCATCAACCACCTGCACGCCTTCGCCCGGCTGCAACACCCGCTCGCTTGGGGCGCCCCAGGCTTCTACACGCGTGCGCACCAGCGCCACCACATCGTCAGGCACAGGCTCGGGCCAGCGTTCAAACGTCAGCATCCGAATAACCCCAGGAATGCTCATCACCCGGCTCGGCGCCGTATGCGTGATGTCCATACGCACAAACAAATAACCAGGGAAAAACGCACTCCGCGCCATGCGGCCGCGCACCCGCTGTGCTATTTCAGGCAAGTAGACTTCGAGCCTGAGCACGGTACGAATGGTGACAGCCGTGTGCGCCTCGGCGGAGTGCTTGCATTGCACAATGTACCAATTCATACATGCTCCATGC
>LJCR01003059.1 GCA_001399705.1 Kouleothrix aurantiaca | reverse complement strand
GATCTGGGCCGAGCGCGCCGAGCGCGGGGCACTGGTGCGCTTCACACTGCCGTACCCCGCCGAGGAACCCAATGAAGCACGAAGGCACGAAAGCGCCAGGATGTAGGCACAGCAGCATTCAGAAATAAGGCTTCAGCACCCGGCAGGCTGCTGGCTTTCTGAAGATTTCGCCGACCACAATCAATGCAGGGTTGAAAGCATGAGCAGAAGCTTTTCGCGCCGCGCGGCGCTGCTTGTACTCGTGGGTGGCAGCAGCACCGCGCTAGCGGCAAACACGGCGGCCACCCGCAAGGTATTTGTGCCAATCGCGCGCAAAGTTTCGGGCACTGCGGGCCACCCCACGCCGGGCACGTGCCTCACCGCCGCCGAGGCCGACATGGGCGCGCGTGTGAATGCCGCCCGCGCCGCAAACGGTCTGCCGGCGGTGCCGCTCAGCACATCGCTCTGCACTGTCGCGCAGTGGCATGTGATCGACCTGTTCACCAACCGTCCCGACACCGGCACCGATCCGCGCGGCCAGCCCTGCAATATGCACAGCTGGTCGAACAAGGGCGCGTGGTCGCCCGTGTGCTACACCGCCGACCACCATTATGCCGAGGGGATGTGGAGCAAGCCGCGCGAGATCAGCGCCGGCGCATACAGCGCGAATGGCTACGAGAATGCCTATGGCGGGCCGGGCGACGACCCGCAGATCGCGGCGCATGCCGTGGCGGCATGGCTGGCCGACCCACCCC
>LJCR01003056.1 GCA_001399705.1 Kouleothrix aurantiaca | reverse complement strand
TGTCTGTCCGGGTGTCCGTCGGGGTTTCTGTCCGGGTTTCTGTCGGGGTTTCTGTCCGGGTTTCTGTCCGGGCGGCCCTCGTGGCCGCCCTCATTGTGATCTATCGTTCCACCGCGCCGGGTTCTGCTCAATGTAGGTGCGGATGCGCGCCAGACTTTCCTCGTTACGCACGATGTGTTCGTAGTAATCGCGCTCCCAGAGCCGGCGGTCGAATGTCGGCCAGCCTTTCTCGCGAACACCAGCAATATACGCGTTGGTCGTAAGCGACTTGAAAGCGCCAATCACGGTGCCAAGTGTTATTGGCGGGTCGCCGTGGAGCCACACGATCGCATGGGTGTGATCGGGCATAACCACCAGGATATCCAGCGTGATCGATGGAAAACGGAGTGATAACCCTTGCCACTGTTGCTCGACCATCGCGCCCGCCGCATTCAAATGCATCGCACCATTGGCTATCTGTCCAAATAATCGGGCGTGGTGCCGAGTGCCAATTGTGATGAAATACGCCCCCGGCGTGCTGTAGTCGAAGCCGCGCAGGCGAATCGAACGTCGGTGATGTTTGTCTGGATCGTAGCGTGATGGCATGCAAATCTCGCTATGCGACCTTTGTCGATGTTCCGCTGATTTCGAAGTCCGTCGCTCGGGTCCGGGCGGCCCTCGTTAATTTCGAAGATCATTGCTATGTCCGGGCGGCCCTTGTGGCGCCCTCAATGTCGGGAGGGCGGCCACAAGGGC
>LJCR01003058.1 GCA_001399705.1 Kouleothrix aurantiaca | reverse complement strand
ATCGGCCATAATGGGCACCTGCAGAAAGCTGCGCACCTGGCTGGCGACGTTCATTTGCAGCAGTATCGGTATTTCTGGCAGCGCTGGTACATCACCCACAAGGTAGGTGTGGCCGAGCAGAAGCGTTTCAAGCGCAACCCCGAACACCATCAGAGGGAGCGGCGCTGGGGGTGGGGTCTGCAAAACGCCGCCGTCAAGCAGGGCGAGGATGGTGCTTGTTTGCGTGGCCAGATCGACCAGCAGCACGCCCACGCGGATGGTTGGGGCGAGATGCCCAATATGGGTGGCGGCGGCGCGGGCAATTGCTACCAGCGGGCGCTCGGTAAGAATGGCCTGATCAATCGCGCGCAGATGGTGCAGCCGATTGGCGGCGCGCTGAGCCTGCTGAAACAGGCGGGCGCTGCTGATCGCCAGCGTGGCGCGATCGGCCAGATCCTGAGCCAGAACCGCATCGTCGGTATCAAAGGGCGGCAGGTCAGCGTTATGACGATACAGGCAGAGCATACCTGTTACCTGCCCTTGCAAGAGCAAAGGCGCTGCCAATAGGCTGTGGACATCTACGCCCTGCGCCAGCAGCCCGCGTTTGGCTTCTCCAGCCGGGCATACTTTTTCTTCATCGGCGACCGGGAGCACAAGCGCTTGCCGCTTCTGAATAATGTGCTCGCCAATCGATCGTTCTTCTACACGCAGCGACATCGTTGCCTGAATGGCGCGCTCAAGCGCGCGCTTGTCGGG
>LJCR01003055.1 GCA_001399705.1 Kouleothrix aurantiaca | reverse complement strand
ATCGAGGCAGCGCTGCACGCCAAGGCTGAAAAACGCAGCGAGGCCGCACGGCTGGCGCAGGGCACGCTGCCACGCTGGTGGTCAATCCTGCCGATGTGGGAGCGGCCGCCGTTCACCGTTTCCGAGACTCATCGCGGCGACTGGGGTGACGTGGAGGATGTCGTTGAGATTGTTCGCGCGCCCACGCTCGCGAGCGATCACCTCTACCCACTGGAGCGCGAGCTGCGAGCGATCGTGGCCAGCGAAGTTGCTACGGGGCGGCCGACGATGATTTATGTCGAGCAGAACGATATCCGATCCACGAGCGACCGGCTCATGCACGTGCTCGCGGACTTTGAGCCGTGGGCGCTGCCGAATCGCGTCGACCCCGAAGATCGCGAGGACGCGATCAACGCCGCCGTCGACGCTGGCCACACCGTGCTGCTCGTTCCCTACCGGCGGGTGCTGGAAGGCTTGAACCTGCAGAAAATCAAGACGATCTGCTGGTACGAGCTGGCCATGAACCTGTTTATGCTCGACCAGGCCAGCCGGCGCTCCTGGCGGCTGGGGCAGGACACGCTGGTGCGCCTGTACTACCTGGCCTACAAAGGCACCGCCACGCACAAACAGCTGATCCGGCTCGGCACCAAGTCCGGCGCGGCGGCGCTGTTCGCCGGCAACACCCCCGACGGCGCGCTGGCGAAGGCCGCCGGCGCAGACAAGACCACGCTGGCCAGGCTGAGCGCAAGCCTGGAC
>LJCR01003057.1 GCA_001399705.1 Kouleothrix aurantiaca | reverse complement strand
CGGCAGAATAAACCTCACAGGCGCGCAGAAATGCCCCCACCTGCGCGCCACGCTCCCCAGGCAGCCACATACAAAAAATAGTACGCGCTCCCCTCGTAACCTTTCTTCTTTTGTCAACGTTATCATGGCAACTCTGATTGCTGGTTCGTTGAATCAATCGCCCACGTGCCCGTGCCGGCACGCGCGCCTGGCCACCGTACGCCAAAACTGAAACATGCCACTCCTGGCAATGGGTGATCGTGCGCGCAAAAAGCGGAAACGGCCGCCCGATTGCTCAGGCAGCCGTTGAGGTATATGGGGACGGCGTGGAGCCGGTTCGCGCATTTGCCAGGGTGGCATTGCGCTGGAATGACCGCCGCAATCATTTTCTCTTGATACGTGAATTATATCACAGGTCCATGGCTTTTGCAAATCAGCATTTTGGCGGATGTCTTCTCCATCTAATGTCGTAGCTGTTTGACAATAACACGAAAGGATGGTACATGAGAGCCATGCACTTCTGGAAATTGAAGATGCCCGCCACGACCGAGGCGACACTGCGGCCCACGCGGGCTGCAGGCACCCTGTGGCCGACCCGCCGGGCAATGCCATGACACGCATCGCCTGCCGAACTTTAGGCGTGTTGCTGTGCACTGTTTTGCTGGCGAACCTGATCGCCGCACAGCCATTTGCCCCGATTAAAGCTGCCCTCGGCGCGAGCGAATTGCTTGCAGCGCGGCCAGCCAGGCGCGGCGC
>LJCR01003054.1 GCA_001399705.1 Kouleothrix aurantiaca | reverse complement strand
GCGTCAGCCGCTGGCCTTCCGGGTCTTCGAGGTCGAGCACCAGCCGGCCGTCGCGCTCTGCTATTTCGCTCGCAGTGACGCCGCGCTCGCGCAGGTGGCCGGCCCACCACTCCAGCGTGTCGCGCCCGCTCACGCGCAGGTTCGTGCGAATGATTGAGTTAGAGCCGCGCCGCTCGCGGGGTACTGGCCAGTCGAAAAAGGTCAGGTCGGTGCCGGGGTTACCCTTGGCGTCGGCGTAGAACAGGTGGTAGGCGCTTACGTCGTCCTGGTTCACGCTGCGCTTGACCAGGCGCATGCCCATGGTCTGGGTGTAGAAATGATGGTTATCGCGAATCCGGGCCGACACAGCGGTCAGGTGGTGAATGCCGGTAAGGTTCATGGTTTTCCTCCAGGAAAGGGCTTTCGCCCTAGATTATTTACAAAACTGATGCAGTCGGCGCTTTAGCCTTCGGCAGAGCGGTCAGCTCACGCAGGTCGCCGCGTAAATCCTGTTATTTATTGATCCAGTCAGTCGCCGCGTACACTTCGGCCTGCGTGAGCGAGTGGCCGCCGGGCTGCCAGTACAGCGTGACATCCGCGCCAGCATTGCGCAGCAGCTCGGCCAGCTGTTCGGTGCCCTCGGGCGTGATCAGCGGGTCGCGCCGGCCGGCCGCCATAAACACTGGCACGCCATCCAGCTTGGGCAGCGGCTCGGGCACCAGCGGCCCCATGGCGTGGAACAGCGCCGCGCCGGCCA
>LJCR01003053.1 GCA_001399705.1 Kouleothrix aurantiaca | reverse complement strand
ATTCAAAGCCTGCTGCTGGCCTGGCGCTTGCGGCGCGACGGCGTTTCGCTCTGGCCGCGCTGGGACGGCTGGACGCCCGCGCTGGCGCGCGTGCTGCGGCAGTACTGGCCGGTCGTGGCCGGCGCGGCATTACATAACAGCTCGGTGCTGATCGACCAGGCTATGGCGACGCCGCTTGGCTCGGGCAGCGTGGCGGTGCTGAATTACGGCAACAAGCTGGTGGCGCTGGTGCAGGGCGTGGGCGCAACCGCGCTGGGCGTGGCAATTCTGCCCTACTTTGCGCGCATGATCGCCGCGTCGGACTGGCGGAGTGTGCGGCAGGCGCTGCGCTTCTACACGCGCCTGATCCTCGCTGTGGGCGTGCCGTTTGCGCTGCTGGCGGCGCTTGGCTCGCACGCAATCATCGAAAGCGTCTACCAGCGCGGCGCGTTCACCGCCGCCGACACCCTTCTGGTGAGCCAGGTGCAGGCGATGTTTGTGCTGCAGCTGCCGTGCTATACGCTGGGCATTTTGTTTGTGCAACTCATTCTGTCGCTTGGGACAACGCGCGTGATGATGTGGGGCACGCTGCTGAATGTCACGCTGAACGTGGTGCTGAACTACGTGCTGCAGCGCTGGCTGGGCGTGGTGGGGATTGCCCTGTCTACCACGCTGGTCTATGTCGCTTCGAGCATCTACCTGTTTGTGATGCTGCAACGAATGCTTTCGGCGGCGGAAGGGGGAGACCATGCGGCTG
>LJCR01003052.1 GCA_001399705.1 Kouleothrix aurantiaca | reverse complement strand
GTATTGACGGGCGCGCCGTTGGCAGCGTGGTGATGGGCGGGCAGGTTGGCGAATTCACGCAGGCCGAAACCGAATTCTTGCGTATGGTGCGCTGGAGCCTGATCGCCGGAAGCGCGCTGGCCGTGCTGATTGCGCTGGTGGTTGGGCGCGTGATCACTGGGCGGGTGACGCGTCCGCTTCGCTCGATGCAAAGCGCAGCGCACCGGCTGGCCAGCGGCGGCGGCCACCAGCCGCTGGCCATCCCTCCCGATCGCGAGCTGGCCGAGCTGGCAGTGTCGTTCAACACCATGGCCGCCGAGCTTGGCCGGCAGGAACAGCTACGCCGCCAGCAAGTGGCCGATATCGCGCACGAGCTGCGCACGCCGCTGAGCGTTTTGCGGCTCCAGCTGGAAAGCATCGAAGATGGCATCGCCCAGCCCACGCCCGACACGCTGCGCTCGCTGGCCGAAGAAACAAACCTGCTCACGCGCCTCGTCGACGACCTGCGCTTGCTCTCGCTCGCCGATGCGGGGCAGCTTTCGCTGGCGATCGAGGCGGTTGATGCTGGCGCAGCCGGTGAGCGCGTGGTGGGGAACGTCGCGCCGCGCGCCCGCCTGCAGCAGATCGATCTGCGCGGCGTCGAACTGGCGCGGCTGCTCGTCTACCACCGCCAGCGAGCCCAGCACGCGCGCTCGCCCACGCGCAGCGGCACGCCAATCAGCGATTGAAAGCGCGACGGCGCCCGGATCAGCGAGTAG
>LJCR01003051.1 GCA_001399705.1 Kouleothrix aurantiaca | reverse complement strand
CGCCTATACAACTCGTGGTGGCATGGCCGCTACCCGCAGGAGCCGCAGGCCAGCGCGCCCTTCCCAATCGATCACCCGCTGGGCGCGTGCATCCTCACGCGGCGCGCCGTGCTCGAAACGGTGGGCCTGCTCGACGAGCAGTTTTTCATGTATGCCGAAGAAGTCGACTGGTGCTACCGCGTGCGCGCCGCTGGCTGGGCGATCTGGCAGGAACCGCTGGCCCGCGTGACGCATGTGGGCGGTGCAGCCACCCGCCAGTTTCGCGGGGCCATGCAGATCGCGCTGTATCGCAGCCGCCAGCGCTTTTTCCGCAAACATTACTCGCGCACGTTTATTCGCGCCAATGGCCTGGTCGTGCGTGCGGGCATGCTGCGCGCCGCCCTGCGCGACTGGCGCGGCTTTTTGCGCGGGCGGCTCGCCGCCGACGAGCTGCGCGACCCAACCAGCCATCCCAAGCTGTTTCGGATCCAGAGCCATTACGCGCCGGGCCTCGAAAGCGTGCCCGAGCAGGCTGCCTACCTGGCCGAGCTGGCCTTGAAGCAGCACACCGACGAGCTGGTGGCGATGCTGTGGCAGCTGGTGCGCGGCGAAACCACCCCGGTGCTGGAGATGAAGGCGCTGGGCTCGCCGAGCCTGGCGCGCCGCAACTAGCGCGCGGGGCGGCGCTGCGCGGCATGGCGTGGCAGGCGCTGCGTGTGGCCCGCTTGCGCTGGCGTCGGTTCTTGGCAGCCCAAGAAA
>LJCR01003049.1 GCA_001399705.1 Kouleothrix aurantiaca | reverse complement strand
ACGATGTTGCGCCAACGCTGCTGAACGTGTTTGGCATCACGTCGGCCCGAACACGCGGCCGCGCCCTGGCGTAAGGCGCAGCTTCCCAGCAATCGGCACGCCGTTCCTGCCCAGCTCGTTTGTGAAGCACAGACCGTACACGCGGTGCAAGCCTCGCTTCAGCCAATGCCCACTGTGCGAAACCAGCCGCGCGGGTTTCACAAAGATTACAGCACTATCTCATGTCGTTTGCAAAGCCCCAAACGGCAGCCAAAAACGCTTGCGATCCACGCCCGCGCGTGATAGTCTGAGCCACGAGCAAGAACAATGCGCTCTAGCATCGTGACGACGCTCGCCTCTGTCACGCCAGGCCGCCTGACACGCCCCAAGTCACACGAGCTACACTCTGGCCCAGCTGCCTGTACTTTGCAGGCGGCGTAGAATCGTGATTTCCGGAGGGGTCATGCCCGCACAACTGACATTCACGCCTTTGTCTGAGGCCGATCTGTCCGAAATGTTCCAGGACGACCCCGACGGGCTGCGGCGCTACCGCCTGCTCCACGCGGTGCTCGTCGACAGCCAGCTGCACATCGGCAAGCTGGCGAACCGCTGTACCTGGCGGGCGGTGCGGGTCGAGATGATGGGCGTGGCCGACACGCTGCTGGCCGAGAGCCTGCACGAGGTTGCGTAACGAGGAAGCACGACGCCGGCGGGAGTGCCCCGCCGGCGCCCTACCTGGATGACACAATGCAGATTGAGT
>LJCR01000305.1 GCA_001399705.1 Kouleothrix aurantiaca | reverse complement strand
GGTCGACATTGCTGGCGCGCTCATCGACCCAGAAGCGCGCTTCGAGCTGCACGGTTTTGCCCACCAGCCCGGTGGCCGCGCTCTCGGGCGCGGGGTTTGCCACCACGCCGGGCACGCTCGTCAAAATCTGCATCAGCGCGGCGCGGCTGCGCCCCAAATCGGATTCGGGCGGCAGCGTGAGCGCGATCGTGCGGCGGTGCAGCTCGTAGCGGCTGGTATTCACAATCGCCGTGCTATACACATCGGCATTGGGGATCTGCACCTCGTCGCCACCCAGTGTTTTCAGCACAGTGGCGCGCAGCTGCACCTGCATCACGCGCCCCTCGAACGCGCCAATCTTCACGTCGTCGCCAACGCGAAAGGGCCGCAGCATCAGCAGCAGCACGCCGGCGGCGAACTGCTTCACAATATCCTGCAGCGCAAAGCCAATAATGATGCCGGCGATTCCCAGGCCGGCCACAAAGCTCAGTACCGCGCCGCTCAGGTTCAGCCGGTCGAGCACCAGCAGCGTGCCAACCGCCACAATGCCAATCCGCGCCAGCCGGCCCAGCAAGTCGGTGATCTCGGGCGGGGCCTGCGTGCGCTCGGCCAGGCGGTACACAAACGTCTGGCTGCGCCGCGAGATGATCAGCGTCAGCACCAGAATAATCGCGATGAGAATCAGGTTCGGCAGAAATGCGATTGTGCGATCATACCATTGGTTCAGCATGGATCCTCCGTTGTTGATATGCTCGCAAGATGATACCATAGCCCGGCAAAGCTGCTGAAGAAAGCAACGCAATGGGTATGACGATCGACAAATGGGTGGAAGCGGGCAGCGACGCGGGGCGCGGCAATCTGCTGGGCATCCAGCCGTGGATGCACATCCGCGATTACCGCTCGGCCGGGAGCTTCTACACCGCGCTGGATGGCTATTTCGCGGCGGCAGCAGGGCGTGGCTGGCTGCAGCCGCGCACGGTGGCGGTGCTGCCCGAGTATTTGGGCACCTGGCTGGTAGCAGTGAATGAGTCGCCTGCGCTCTTTCGCGCCGCACGCATGGGGCCAGCGATGGGCCGGCTGGCGCTGCGCCACGCCGGGGCATTTCTGGCCGGCCTGCTCGGCGCGCCCGCGCCCGACCGGGTGAAACACGCGCTGTTTCGGGCGCGGGCCGGCGCGATGGCATACGCCTACACGGAGGTGTTTGCCACCCTGGCGCGGCGCTGGCGCGTCACCATCGTGGCAGGCTCGATCCTGCTGCCCGCGCCGTATGTGCGGGCGGGGCGCGTGCTGCCTGGGCGTGGCGCGCTCGAAAATGTCGCCGCTGTGTTCCACCCCAACGGCCTCGCCAACGATTGCCTGGCGCGCAAACATTTTCTCACCGCCGCCGAGCAGCCATTTATTGCGCCAGCCGCGCGCCCCGCTCCGGCGATCTACGACACGCCGGCCGGCCGGCTGGCCGTGCTGGTCTGCGCCGACGCCTTTTACCCCGCCAGCTATGCGGCGCTGGCCGGGCAGGGCGTGGAACTGCTGGCGGTGCCTTCGTATCTGGAAACAAGCCATATCTGGCAGCAGCCCTGGCCGGGCTACAATGGCGGGCCAGCCCCCGCCGACGTGCGCGCCGCCGATATTGGGGCAATCAGCGAGCGGCAGGCGTGGCTGCGCTACGGCATGGCCGGGCGCATCGCCCTCGCAGGCATTCCGTATGGTGTAAACGTCTTTCTGCGCGGCGAGATTCTCGACCTGGGGTCGGATGGGGCGACGCTGCTGGCTCGCCAGGGCGCGGTGCACGAAACGCCCGCCACGGCGCGCACCGCGCTTGCTTCGGTGTGGATTGCGTAACTGAGCGTCTGCGTAGGTGATTGCCTGCGCCCCCTTTCGGCACGCTCAGGACTTCGCTTCGATACGCGCTTCGCGCACTCAGGATGCGCGTATATGCAGCCGCTCGATCAGATTTGGGATAAAGGCGCTCAGGCACTTTTCGCGGGCGGGCGCGGAAACACCGTGATCGCGTGCGGCTCGTCGGCGCGCTGCGCGCTGGTGCCGGGCGCGGCCGGCAGGTAGAGTGTAAAAACACTGCCCTTCTGCTGCTCGCTACTTACGTCGATCGTGCCGCCGTGCAGTTGCACCAGCTGCCGCACAATCGCCAGCCCCAGGCCCGTGCCGCGCTCGCCGTTTGTGCCGCGAGTGTGCACTTGCCGGAAGCGCTCGAACAGGTGCGGCAGATAATTGGCCGAAATGCCCACCCCTGTATCGGCCACACGCACAAAAATGCCCTCGGGCGCCGGGCCGACTGTCAGCACAACACGCCCGTGCTCAGGCGTGAACTTGAGTGCATTCCCCACCAGGTTGGTCAAGATCTGCGACATCTTCATCCAGTCGGCAAGAATAGGCCGCTCGCCCGGCTCGGCAATCAGGACGGTCGTGATCGACTTGGCGCGCGCCGTCGTTTCAAGCGAATCGAGCGTCCAGCGCGCCACGTCGCTTGCGCGCAGCTCAACACACTCGAGCTTGACTTTCCCAGCCTCAAGCTGCGCCATATCCAGCATCTGGCTCACCAGATTGATCAGGTGGCGGCTGGAATTGTAAATATTTTGCGCAAAGTGGTGCGCTTCTTCAGGCAGCTCGGTATCGTCGATGAGCAGCTCGGCCATATTTTGTATCGCGCCAAGCGGCGAGCGTAGATCGTGCGAGGTAAGCGCTATCATATTGTCTTTGAAAAGGTTCAGCTCGCGCAGGCGGGCATTGGCCTCGGCCAGCTCGGCGGTGCGCGCCGACACGCGCATCTCAAGCTCGGCATTGAACTGCTCCAGCTCGTCCACCTTCTGCGCCAGCTTACCAAGCAGCACGCGCTGATGTTCTTGTGCAAAGGCTTCTGCTGGTGGCGGGGCAACCATGGTCGGCGCGGGCGCGCCAAGCACCTGCTGCACCACATCAAGCACCTGCTGCGGCTCGGCCGGCTTGGTGAGCACATGCGCCACACCGCACGCCTGGGCCAGCGTGCGCAGCTCGGCTTCCATATATGCGGCAGTATAGAAAATCACGCGTGTATGCGCGATTTGCGGCTCGGCGCGCAGGCGGCGCACAAACTCAAAGCCATCGACATCCGGCATCAGCACATCGGCGATCACCAAGTCGGGGTGGGCGGTGCGCGCCAGCGCAAGGCCCTGCTCGGCGTCGGCAGCTTCCAGCAGGGCGTGGCCAAGGTAGCCCAGCAGCGTGCTTAAAAACGCCCGGTTGTCGGGGCGGTCATCAAGAACCAGAATAGTTGCCATAATCGTGCTCCACTGAACCCTGAAGGCATTGTGCTATTTCGGCCAGGATCACGGTTGGTTCCATGGGCCGGGTAATAAATGCGCTTGCTCCAAGCCGCAGCGCTTCGTTATGATCGCGCTCGGAGCGAACCGTTGCAGAATGGATCATGATTTTGATATCGCGCAGGGCAGCATCGGCTTTCACCGCGCGAATGAGATCAAAGCCGCTTTGATGTGGCATGTGCAGATCGGAAATGATCAGCTGCGGGTGAAACGCCTGGGCCAGGTGCATGGCCTCAAGCACACTGTTTGCGGTCAGCACCGCGTAGCCAAACGGTTCCAATACGCTGCGCATCAGTTCGTGGTTCAGCGCCTGATCGTCGACAACAAGGATGGTTACGCCTTGCTGCTTGTGCGGCAGCACCGCTGCGGCTGCGGGGGCGGCTGCGCTGGCCGGCTGGCCAGTGGCGCGTTTCTCAGCCGGCAGAAAGGCTTCAACGTCTTTCACAAATGTTTCCGGCACAATCGGCTTAGCAAGGTAGCCATCAAATCCCGCTGCAAGGATCTGATCGCGGTCGCCCACCATTGCCAGCGCAGTGACGGCAAGGAGCGGCACTGCATGAAGCGTGGCGTCGGCCTTGATCTGGCGCGCAACTTCGTAGCCGTCAATATCGGGTAACTGGACATCGCAGATAATCAGGTCAACATTAATGCTGCGCGCCAGTGCCAGGCCTTGCGTGCCACTGCTCGCGCCCAGGCTATTGTAGCCAAATGCCGTAAGCAAGTATGTCATGAGTTCGAGGTTCGCCTCGTTATCCTCAATGATCAGCACCTGTGTCATAGTTTTGCTCCGGGAAGACGACCGTAAATGTGCTTCCAACGCCATACTCGCTTTGAACTGTAATAATTCCGCCTAACAGTTCCGTCAAGCGCTGCGACAAGCGCAAGCCAAGGCCAGTACCTTCGCGCGAGCGCACGGTAGCCGAATCGACACGCCCAAACTCGCGAAACAAATTCGCCTGGTCTTCGGGGCGGATGCCGATGCCGGTGTCCCCGATACAAAAAGCCACCGAATACCGATCATCGTCCTTATCGGCGGCCATGCCGGGCAGCAGCCGATTGGGCCGGCGCGCCAGCGCAACCCGCACTGCACCGGCATCGGTGAACTTAACTGCGTTGCCAATCAGGTTAATCAGGATCTGGCTGAGCGCCCGACGGTCGCTGGGCAGCACAATCGGCTCGGC
>LJCR01003050.1 GCA_001399705.1 Kouleothrix aurantiaca | reverse complement strand
GGCGGCGCCATTCGCGAGCCGAATGCATGCGCGCGCGAAACATTGCAGCGTGCCCGCATCAAACGGCACCGCCGGCATGATCGGGTCGCCCGGGCCGGCTGGGTCGTCGCTGCCAAACTGCCGCCAGGCCGCCAGCAGTGGCGCGGGCACATAGTAGCCGCGCTCGCCAAGCAGCCGGCCATTTGCTTCGGCTACTTCGAGCATTGCAAAGGGTTGTGACGTGCCCGCGCCGCTGAGCGCCAGCGCAAGCTGGTAGCTGCCGGGCGGCAGCTCGGGCGGCAATGCCAGGGGTTGCAGGTGCTGCACCGTCGCGCCGCCCCACCCGCTCGGCGCGAGCGCGCCATACAGCAGCGGGCGCGTGAACTGGAGCACCGGCTGGCCCTGCGCGTCGCGCAGTTCCACCTGCACATCGCGCGGGGCATCACTTGCGCCAGCGCTGGCTTGCCACTCAAACGTCAGCAGCGCGGTTTCACCAGGGTGAAAAGCCGGGCCATCGGGCGCGGGCGCAAGGTGGTAGCCAACCACCCGCAGGCCGGGCGCAGGCTCCAGCGCCACTGCCACTGCCGGGCCAATCGCGACCGGGCGGTAGAGATCGTAGGTGCCGCGCGAGCCGTCCTGCGCGTAGCGGTGCGTGATCAGCGTGATCATCTCGGGCGAAAGCCAGTTGCCCAGGTAATCGAGCACGACCAGCGGCACGCGCCCGTTCGCCATATCGCGCAAAAGGCCGCGCTGGTCGGCC
>LJCR01003047.1 GCA_001399705.1 Kouleothrix aurantiaca | reverse complement strand
GACAGGGCACAGCCGGCTGGTGGAAGATAACCCCGTGAATGTCCAGATCGCGCTGCGCCAGCTCGAGCGCCTGGGCTACAGCGCCGATGTGGCCAACAATGGCCGCCAGGCACTCGAGCGCCTGTTCGGGGTCGAGCACAGCTACCGCATGGTGCTGATGGACTGCCACATGCCCGAGATGGATGGCTTTACGGCTGCCCGCACGATTCGCGCCCACGAGTCGGCGGCCAGCCTGCCCATTATTGCCATGACGGCGAGCGCGCTGCAAAGCGACCGCGAGGCGTGCAACGCGGCGGGCATGAACGACTTCCTGGCCAAGCCGGTGCAGCTGGCCGAGCTCAAGCGCATGATCGAGCGCTGGGCGCCGCCAGGCGCATCGCCGGCACCCGAAACGCCGGCATTGCGCTTGATCGACTTGGGCGTGCTTGAGGAATTGCGCTCGTTTGATACCGGCGAGGTGGCAATGTTCGACGAGCTGATGCGCACCTACCAGGAAGAGGTGCAAATGCAGATCGGCGCGATTCGCGAGGCGCACAGCACCGACGATATGATCGGGCTTTCGCACGCGGCGCCCCGCCTGCGCGGCAGCAGTGCCTACTTTGGCGCGACGCGCCTGGCCGATCTGTGTGTGGAGCGGGAGCGGGCCGGCAAGGCTGCCGAGCGCCAAACCGCCCGCACGCTGGCGGCCGAGGTGGAACGCGTCGCTCGCCAAACACTCGAAATGCTCCAGGCGCTATAAG
>LJCR01003046.1 GCA_001399705.1 Kouleothrix aurantiaca | reverse complement strand
TTGTGGCGGGCTGCCACGCCACCGGCGTGCCGGTGAACGAGATCCCGGTGCGCGAGGCGCTGCGCCGCGAGCCGCTGCTCAACCCGCGCATTAGCCGCGCCTTCGAAGTGCGCGACGGCTCGGCCGACTCGTTTCTGGCCGCGCATGTCAACGCCGAAGACGCCATGCGCCACGGCGCGCAGGTACGCACCTACCATGTGGTCAAGGCGCTGGTGCGCGAAGGCGACCGCGTGACTGGCGCGGTGTGCGAGAACATGCGCACCGGCGAAGACGTGCATATTCACACCAGCTATATTATCAACGCGGCCGGCGCGTGGGCCGGCAAGATCGCCGAGCTGGCCGGGCTGAAAGTGACGGTGGTGCCGGGCAAAGGCACCATGGTCGCCATGAACCATCGCGTGCTGAACACGGTGGTGAATCGCTGCAAGCCGCCCGCCGACGGCGACATCATCGTGCCCATCCGCACCGTGGCCGTGATCGGCACCACCGACGTGCATGTGCCCGACCCGGATGTGTTCGGCATCGAGGCGTGGGAAGTCGAGCGCATGCTGAACGAGGGCGAGCAGCTTGTGCCGGGCATCAGCCGCGCGCGGGTGCTGCGGGCCTGGGCGGGCGTGCGGCCGCTCTACAAAGACCAGGATGTGACCGACGACCGCGACATTTCGCGCACCTACAAGCTGCCCGACCACGCGGCCCGCGATGGCGTGGAAGGCATGCTGAGCATTGGGGGCGGGAAGTGG
>LJCR01003045.1 GCA_001399705.1 Kouleothrix aurantiaca | reverse complement strand
GCCCCGGCTGGGCCGGCGACGTGCGCGCCACCATCCACGGCCTGGGCCTCAACACCACGCCGCCCGATATTGTGCGCGCCTGCCTGGAAGCCGTCGCCTACCGCTTCGCGCTGATCGAGCAGCGCATGTGCGGCAACCCCGCCTGCGACCACCGCATGATCGCCAGCGGCGGCGCGCTGCTCAGTTCGCCCGCCTGGATGCAGATGCTTGCCGACGTGCTCAATCGCCCGGTGGTCGCCTCGGAAGAGCAGGAAGCCACCAGCCGCGGCGTGGCGTTGCTGGCGCTTGAGTCGCTTGGCGCGATCGAGTCGATTGACGAGCTGCCCGCCGCCGACGGCGCGGTGTACCAGCCCGACGCGGGCCGCCACAACGTCTACCAGGCCGCGATTGCGCGCCAGGAAACGCTGTACGCGCAGTTTTACGCAGAACAGATGGCAAGCAGATCATGAAGCAAACCCTCTACCTCATTCGGCATTGCCAGGCCACTGGCCAGGCGCCCGAGGCGCCGCTCACGCCGGAAGGCGAGCGTCAGGCGGTCGCGCTGGCTGCCGCGCTGGCACCCTTCGCAATCGAGCAGATTGTCAGCAGCCCGTATATGCGCGCCACCCAGTCGGTCACGCCGCTGGCCGAATTGCTCGACCTGCCAATTCACACCGATGCGCGGCTGGTGGAGCGCGTGCTCAGCGGCGCGCCGATCGACGACTGGGTGAACGCATTGCGCGCCACGTTCGACGATGTCG
>LJCR01003048.1 GCA_001399705.1 Kouleothrix aurantiaca | reverse complement strand
GAGGCATGACCACGGACATGTCGCATGCCAACCACGCTCATTAAGGAGGCCAGGGGCAGCGCCCCGGCAGAGTAATAGGGCGACACATAGGTGCGCCCAGACAGATGATGCTGGGCGCAGAGGCCCAACACACTTACGTAGAGGCAAAGCTCTGAGCCTGCTTAGTCCTTTGCCTGCCCGATCCAGCCCGGCTCGGAGCCACGCTGCTGGCCGAGGTACATGCGCATTTGCGCGCCATGTTCCTGAACGTGGCGCATGTTGTAGATGAGCAGTTCTGTATAGGTTGGTTCGCCCCAATTAAAGCGCAGCCGCCGTTCGGCCTGATCGGCGGTTAGCGTGCCGAGGATCGTGCGGCATTTCTCCCGGCAG
This sequence comes from Kouleothrix aurantiaca, assembly GCA_001399705.1. Lineage (GTDB taxonomy): Bacteria > Chloroflexota > Chloroflexia > Chloroflexales > Roseiflexaceae > Kouleothrix > Kouleothrix aurantiaca. The sequence goes on along the minus strand of LJCR01003048.1, from coordinate 371 downwards.
TAGTCGAGGTAGGTGCGCAGCTCAGCCTTGGCGTATACTCGCGCGGGGAGCAGCCCATTGGGATCGAATTCCGAAAGGTCAAACGGCTCTGGCGGCATGAATGTCTCGGCATCGCCGGAAAGATAGAAATCGAGCCAGAACAGCGCGTGGTAGGCCACATACCAGAACTCTGCGAGATCCGGCCGCTCGGAGTGCTCGCCCCACATGGACTGCTGCCACAGCTCGTCGGGGCACTCATTCATCGCCTGCCCAAACATATCGATCGTGGCGCCAAACTGTTGCCAGAGTATGCTGTTCAAACTGCTCTCCATCGTGCCTCCTTTGATGTTCACTCGTCCTTCAAAATCTCCGTGCTTCTGCCGTCAGTCTTG
>LJCR01003042.1 GCA_001399705.1 Kouleothrix aurantiaca | reverse complement strand
CTTCCCAAGCTTCTACCCGATTGTGGACGGCATCTTCGCAATCGTCAAAATCATGGAGCTGCTGACACTGCGCGGCGCCAGCCTCTCGCAGGTGATCCACGAGCTGCCGCGCTACTCGATGAGCCAGACGCGCGTGCCGTGCCGCTGGGAGCACAAGGGCAAGGTGATGCGCATTCTCAACCAGCAGTACCAGGAGCGCCGGCTGGAACAGGTGGATGGCATCAAGATCGACCTGGGCAACGAGTGGGTGCTGATCCTGCCCGACCCCGACGGGCCGTTTTTCCACATCATCGCCGAGGGCAGCAGCGACGAGCAGGCGCGCGTGCTGGCCGAAAAATACGCCGGGCTGGTGACGGGCTTGCAGTAAGCGGCGAGCATGGTTGGCGAGGCGGGCGCAGCACGCGCCCGCTTTTGTTTGCGCGGGTAACAATTTGCCGTGTTCGCGCGTTCATACTAGTGAAACTCCTAATGCCCATGCTTGCACCCCGTGAAGGAGCCTGGAAATGGTGCCTACCAGGAAGCCCAAGCGTGTTCGCGCTGCCGTCGCGACGCTGCTCGCCCTGCTGTTGCTCGGCCTCATCAGCACACTCTACCTCAGCTCGCTCGACGCCGCGTGGTGGCGCGCCACCCGCCTTGCCGCCGAGAATCAGCCCTGGCGGCGCGGCGTCCCGCGCGACGGCCAAGAAAACGAGTCCGACCTGATCCAGGCGCGCGCGCAGTCGGAATTCGACCGGCTGGCTT
>LJCR01003043.1 GCA_001399705.1 Kouleothrix aurantiaca | reverse complement strand
CGTTTCGAGCGTGCCTATGCGCTGGCGCTGGGGGAGTGACAAGATGACAAGATGAAGGGGTGAAAGGGTGAAAGGGCGAGCGCAGAACCAGGAACCGCAGAACCAAGAACCGCAGAATCACAGAACCGCAGAACCACAGAACCGAGAACCTGCAACTTGCCAACCTGTAAACCTGCAACTTGCCAACCCGCAAACCTGCAACTTTCCAACATTCAACCTGCGAACTTACGAACTTGCGAACCTGCGACTTTCAAACCTGCAATTTGCAACCCTCTGCGTCCTTTGCGCTCTTTGCGGTGAAATCCCGTTCGTCTTTCGTCTTTCGTCTTTCGTCGAAATAACGTGCAACCTGCAAACCTATAAACCTGCAACCAAATAAAGGAACTCGTATGTCCATCCAGAGCGAACTTCTGCAAAAAATCCAAAGCCGCGCCGCGCGCCTGGGCGTGATTGGCCTGGGCTATGTTGGCCTGCCGCTGGCTACACGCGCCGGGCGGGTTGGCTTCAATGTCCTGGGCTTCGATGTGAGCGCCGAGCGCGCCGCGCGCCTGAACGCGGGCACCAGCTATATCGGCGACGTGACCAGCGCCGAGGTGGCCGAGCTGCGCGAAAATGGCCGCTTCGAGGCGACCACCGACTTCCGGCGGCTGCGCTCGTGCGACGTGGTGGTGATCTGCGTGCCAACGCCGCTCAATCTCACCCGCGACCCCGACACCTCGTTTATCGAGCGGGCCGCGCAGG
>LJCR01003044.1 GCA_001399705.1 Kouleothrix aurantiaca | reverse complement strand
GGCCGAGATCGGTATCGACGTGCGCGGGCCGGCGCTGCGCCAGCTGCTGCGCGAACACGGCCTGCGCGAGCGCGACACCGCTGGCGACGGCATGCGCTTCCTGTTTCCGCCTGCCATCGTCGACCGTGCGCTCGCCAGCGCGCCGCGCGAGTTCACGCTTCACACGCGCGGCGGCCAGCCGCACGCCACCGTCGGCGGCGACCGTGTGCACTTCACGCCCGGCTCCAGCGGCCTGAAGATCCTCGACCACCGCAGCGGCGAGACGCGCCCGGCCAACACCCGCGACTTCATCGAGTACATCCGGCTCTGCGACGGCCTCGCGCACATCGCCTACCCGGCCACCGCCTTTTCCACCAACGACATCGAGCCGCAGGTCAGCGATGCGTGGCGGCTCTACCTGGCATTGCTGAACAGCGAAAAGCCGATCGTCAGCGGCGCATTTACCGAGCACGGTGTGCCGCGCATGGCCGCGCTGATGCAACTCTTCCGCCGCGATGCAGCCGACCTGATCGCGCGCCCGATGGCGATCTTCACCATCACCGCCACTGGTTTCTTCCGCTATGGCGAAGACTCCTGCCGCAACCTGATCGACTGCGCCGCCGCCGGCATCCCGGTCGAGATCGTGCCCGTTACGCTCATGGGCCTGATCGCGCCGGTCACGCTGGTCGAGGCGACCATCTTTCACACCGCCGACGTGCTGGCGGGCATTGTGCTGGCGCAGCTCATTCGCCCCGGCACGCC
>LJCR01003038.1 GCA_001399705.1 Kouleothrix aurantiaca | reverse complement strand
GGCAAGCCGTTGCTGGCGAACGACCCGCACCTCGGCGCGCGCATCCCCTCGATCTGGTACCTCGCGCACATCACCGGCGGCAAGCTCGACGCAATTGGCGCGACTTTGCCCGGCTTGCCCGGCATTGTGATCGGCCATAACCAGCGCGTCGCCTGGGGCGTGACGAACACTGGCCCGGATGTGCAGGATTTGTTTGTCGAGCATGTCAACGACCAGAATCAAGTCGAATATAAAGGCGCATGGGAGCCGCTGGAAATCATCCCCGAGACCATCAAAGTCAAAGGCCAGCCCGATGTCACCCTGCAGGTGCGCGTGTCGCGCCACGGCCCGCTGATCTCGGATGTGATCGACGGCACCGGCCAGCCGCTGGCCTTCCGCTGGACCGCGCTCGACCCCGAGGATCGCACCTTTGAGGCATTCCTGAGCATCGACATGGCGCAGAGCTGGGATGAGTTCACTGGCGCGCTGCAGGTATATGGCGCGCCCATGCAGAATTTCGTGTATGCCGACGTGGACGGCAACATTGGCTACTACGCGCCGGGCAAGCTGCCCATCCGCGCTGGCGGCGATGGCCGCGCTCCCGCCGAGGGCTGGACGGGCGCCAACGACTGGACTGGCTATGTGCCGTTTGCCGAGCTGCCGCACGCCTTCAACCCGCCGCAGGGCTACATCGCCACCGCGAACAACAAAGTGGTGGCCGACAGCTACCCGCCCCTGATCAGCAACGACTGGGCTGCGCCCT
>LJCR01003039.1 GCA_001399705.1 Kouleothrix aurantiaca | reverse complement strand
GCCTTCCAGGCCGCGCGCCCCGATCTCGCCCGCGTCTACTGGCTCGATGCCGCTGGGATCATGCGCGTCTCGGTGCCGGCCAACGTCCGCACGCTCGACACGAACTTCTCGCAGCGGCGCTTGTTTCAGCACGCCAGTGGCGCCGCCGACTGGATCATCGAGGCCGGCATTGTTGACCTGAGCACCTACCACGCGGTTGCGGCGATTGCGCGACCGGTGCGCGCCGATGGCGTGCTGCGCGGCGTGCTTGGCACCAACCTGCTGCTCGACGATTTCAGCGCGGCGCTCAAGGCGATTGTGGATGAGCAGGCAAACCAGGGCAAACCACTGCTGATCAGCCTGGTCGATGCGCAGGGCGTGCTGGTAGCCTCGCCCGATCAGGAGCGCCTGCTGCAGCCCATGCTCGACGAGCTGCCCGGCGCGGCCGATGCGCTGGCGGGGCGGATTGCCGCGCAGATGGCGCCGGGGCCGCGCGGCCAGGAGTGGCTGTTCAGCGCCGTGCCGGTGCCGAGCAGTGGCTGGGCAGTGGTGGTGCAGCGCCCCGCCGCCGACGTGCTGGCAACCGTGACAACGTTCAACTCCTATCTGCTGCTGGCAGCTGTCCTGTTCGCGGCCAGCGCGCTCCTATTCTGGGCGGATCTGATGCGCCTGGTGATTCGCCCGCTGCAGCACCTTGCCGCCGACTACCGCGCCCTGCCGCCCGCCGCCGATGTCCCTGCCGGTCGCGCCGCCCGGCTGGCCG
>LJCR01000304.1 GCA_001399705.1 Kouleothrix aurantiaca | reverse complement strand
CTGGGCCGCGCGAATCGCCGCGTCGATCTCGTCGAGGTTGTTGCCGTCGTGCACGCGCGAGGTGTGCCAGCCATACGCGTCGAAGCGCGCCACCACATCCTCGGTGAAGGCCAGGTTGGTCGGGCCGTCGAGCGAGATCAGGTTGTCGTCGTAGAGGTAGATCAGCTTGCCGAGCTTGAGGTGGCCGGCCAGCGAGGCGGCCTCGGAAGCGACGCCTTCCATCAGGTCGCCGTCGGAGACGATCGCGTAAGCGTAGTGATCGATCGGCGAGTAGTCGCCCTGGCGGTACGATGCCGACAGGAATGCTTCGGCGATCGCCATGCCCACGCCATTCGCGAAGCCCTGGCCAAGCGGGCCGGTGCTGACTTCCACGCCGGGTGTCAGGCCGAACTCGGGGTGGCCGGGTGTTTTCGAGCCCCACTGGCGGAAGCGCTTTAGCTCGTCGAGCGGGAGATCGTAGCCAAACAGGTGCAGCAGGCTGTACAGCAGCATCGAGCCGTGGCCCGCCGAAAGCACAAAGCGGTCGCGGTTGGGCCAGTGCGGATCGTGCGGGTTGAAGCGCAGAGGGCGCGACCACAGCACATAGGCCATTGGCGCGGCGCCGAGCGGCAAGCCGGGGTGGCCCGAGTTGGCGGCCTGCACGCCGTCGATCGAGAGCATGCGGATGGTTGTAACCGCCAGTTGATCGAGGTCGGTGTATTCCATAGTGTTGAGTTTTGTGTGCTGAGGTTTGTAATTCGCTCAACACACAAAACCGCTCCTTTCTATTGTCGCGCTTTCCAGTCGGCCAGGAACTGCTCGATGCCTTTGTCGGTCAGCGGGTGCTTCATGCTCTGCTGCAGCACTTTGAACGGGCAGGTGGCGATGTGCGCCCCAGCCAGCGCCGAGTCAATAATGTGGCGCGGGCTGCGGATCGAGGCCGAGAGGATCTGGGTTTTGATCTGGTCGTCCTGGCGATAGATCTGGGCGATCTCGCGGATGAGCTGCATGCCCTCGACGCCAGTATCGTCGACGCGGCCAACAAACGGGCTGATGATGAACGCGCCCGCGCGCGCGGCCAGCAGCGCCTGGGCCGCGTTGAAGCACAGCGTGACGTTGGTGCGAATGCCGTCTTTGGCGAGCTGATACACCGCCTTGAGGCCCTCGGTGGTGCTGGGCACTTTGACAATCACATTCGGGTGCCACTGGGCGAATTCGCGCCCTTCCTTGATCATCCCTTCGCCGTCGAGCGAGACGGTTTCGGCGCTGATCGGGCCATCCACCAGTGTCGCAATTTCGCTGATGGTGCTCTTGAAGTCGGCGCCCTTCTCCCGCGCGATCAGCGTCGGGTTGGTCGTCACACCGCTGAGAATGCCCCAGCTGGCGGCCTCACGGATTTCGTCGAGGTTGGCGGTGTCGAGAAAGATTTGCATGCTCAAGCTCCTTTGCACCCGCTATGCCTATCTGCAGATGCGTTGATAATACTGTACAGCACATTGTGAAGAAAATCGCCAAAAGGCGACATCTGCCCCTCTTCTTTTGGTGAGGATGCCATTTCCAAAGTGCGAGGAATGCTGGCTAGAACGATGTGAACTGGAACACAAATGATTATAACACGCACGATCTGGGCCAACGGCGTTTTCTAGCTAATAGTCTCGTGAAAATGTGTGGCGTTTCAGTCATCGCGCGCAGTTTTGCGGGGCAGCACTGGCCGGTATGAATCGCCCGCAACGCAAAGGGTTCGGGGAGCTTTCGCCACCCCGAACCCTCGCATCCAGGCAGTGCCAGCCGATGGCAGGCTATGCGCCGGCTTCCACCGTGAAGTGGTAGCTGCCCGCGCCAACCTCATACACCGCTGCGCCGTTTTCATGGCGCAGGAAGCGCACGCCCTCAGCCTGATCGGCCGGGCCGTCGCCTTCGCGCACTGCGGCGCCCTCGGCGGCGGGAACCGCAACCAGCGCGCTGGAGTTCGCCGGAACGGTGATGTCCCACTCGAAGCCGTTGTTCTGCTTCCACGCGCTGCGAATCGTGCCGTACGGACCTTTCAGCTCCGCCGCGACGTGTGAGAAATCGCCGCCCGGCTGCGGCCGCATGATGATGTGCTTGTAGCCAGGCTGCTCGTCGTCCACGTCGATGCCCGCAACCACGGCGTACATCCACGCGCCGATCGCGCCATACGCGTAGTGGTTAAACGAGTTCATCCCCGGGTCCTGAAAGCCGCGATCGTGCGTCCAGCCGTCCCAGCGCTCCCAGATCGTGGTCGCGCCCTGCGTGACGGAGTAGAGCCACGAGGGCCAGGTGGTTTGCTTCAGCAGCGTGTAGGCCACGTCGGTCTTGCCGTTGTCGCTGAGCACGCGGCTGATGTAGGGCGTGGCGACAAAGCCAGTGCTCAGGTGGTTGCCGCGCATTTTGATGTCGCGCACCAGCGTCTCGATTGCGGCGGGGCGCGCCGCCTCGGGCAGCAGGCCGAAATAGAGCGCCAGCACGTAGCACGCCTGGGTGCCGCCAGCAACCAAGCCGCCGGGCGTAACATACACGCGCTGGAAGGCGTCGCGGGCGGTGTCGGCGTAGCGGGCATAGCGGGCAGCATCTTCATGGTGCCCCAGGATGGTGGCGATGCGGCTCAGCAGGCGCGAGCTATAGCTGAAGAATGCCGTGCCGATCAGGCCCTTCGGCGTAATGCCAAAGCGGTCGGTCGAGCCGTCGAGCGCGAGCCAGTCGCCAAAGCCCTGCCAGCCATCGTAGCCGACGTAGTTGCGCTCGCCGTCGCGGCTGGTTTGGTTCAGGAAATCGACGTAGCGGCGCATCGATGCGTAGCGGTCGATCAGGATCTGCTTGTCGCCATAGCACTGGTAGATCGTCCACGGGCAGATCACGCCCGCGTCGGCCCAGGCCGGCCCGCCATCCACGTCGGCCACGCCGGGATTGGGCGATACCATCGGGAATTCGCCCTTGGCCGTCTGCGAGTCTTCGAGGTCGCGCGTCCACTTGGTGAAGAAGCCCGACACGTCGAAGTTATAGGCGGCGGTGCGGATGAACACCTGCGCGTCGCCCGTCCACCCCAGGCGCTCGTCGCGCTGCGGGCAGTCGGTCGGCACATCCACAAAGTTGCCGCGCTGGCCCCACTCGATGTTGTGCTGCAACTGGTTGATCAGCGGGTCGGAGCTTTCGAAGCGCATGGTCTGCGGCATGTCGGAATGGAGCACAATGCCCGTGAGCGTTTCGTCGGTCGGCGTGCCCGCAAAGCCCGAGAGCTCGACGTAGCGGAAGCCGTGGAAGGTGAAGCGCGGCTCCCAGATCTCTTCGCCCTCGCCCTTCGCGGTGTAGTGGTCGGTTTGCTGGGCGCGGCGCAGGTTGGTTGTGTAGATCGTGCCGTCGGGGTTGAGCACTTCGGCATGGCGCAGCGTAATGGTCGTGCCGGCCGGCGCACTGATCTTCAGGCGCAGCCAGCCCACCATGTTCTGGCCCATGTCGAAGACCCAGCGCGGGTTGTTGAACAAGCTCGCATCATGCGACGACGTGCCTGGCTTCAGCTTGACAGTGTGGCGGACGGTTGGGCCAACCATCGCCGAGAATGCAATGCCGGGGTCGGGGAAGAGCGAGACTGTGCGCCACTTGCCGTCGTCGAAGCCAGCCGTGTCCCAGCCGGGCATCTCGCGGCGGGCGTCGTAGTGCTCGCCCATCTGGATGTCCGATGAGATGATCGGGCCATATGCCGTTTTCCAGCTATCGCCGGTGGCAAATACGTCGCTGCTGCCGTCGTCGTAGGTCACAACCAGGTTTGCCAGAAATTTCGGCGTGTCGCCGTAGCGCTGGCGGGCCCGCCAGCCGACATAGCCGGCGTACCAGCCGTCGCCGAGGATCGCGCCGATCGCGTTTTCGCCCTGCTTGAGCATCCCTGTTACGTCGTAGACCTGATACTGCACGCGCTTGGCGTAGTCGGTCCAGCCAGGGGTAAGCACGTCGTCGCCAACCTTTTCGCCGTTGATGTGCGCCTCGTACACGCCCAGCGCGGTGGCGTACAGCCGCGCCTGCGCTACAGGCCTGTCGAGCGTGAATTCGGCGCGGACAAACGGCGCGGGGCTGGTGGTGAACGGCCCGCCCAGCTCAAGCCCGCCAATCCACTGCCCCTGCCACTCGCCACGTTCGAGCAGGCCCATCTCCCACCACGCCGGCGCGCTGGCAGCCTCGTTCCCGGCGTCGTCCCACACCCTCACCTGCCAGAACACGCGCTGCCCGCTCGCAAGCGCCGGGCCGGCGTAAGGCACCTGCACCGACTGATCCGACTCGACTTTGCCGCTGTCCCACAGCAGGCCGGCATCGTCGGCAAGCGCGCTTGCCGACGCGGCGGCAGCGATGCGGTAGGCGGCCTGGCGCGCGCCGCGCCGCTCGCTCACGAGCTGCCAGCTCAGGCGCGGCTGGGCAACATCAATCCCCAGCGGGTTGTCACGGTACTCACAGCGCGGCTGTGCGATTTCCAGACTCTCAGCCATGAT
>LJCR01003035.1 GCA_001399705.1 Kouleothrix aurantiaca | reverse complement strand
CTTGGAGTAGCCGTTGCCCAGGTAGGTGATCTGCCACTGCTGGCCCGCGCCGTTGTCGCATGCGGCCAGCGCGAGCGCGCCGTTCTGAGCGCTCAGGCACTGCCCGCCATCCCGCCCGACCAGCGCGTAGGCCGTGGCACTAACCGCTGGCGCGGCGGCCTGCTCGCCCGATGGCACCGGGATGGGCGTGTCGAGCGCGAGCGGCGTGCCGAAATTCGGCGTGCCGTCGGCATTCCATGTGAAGGGCTGGACGCGCGTGGTGCGCACATTCGCGCAGCCGTCGGCCGGCAAGGAGTTGGCGTGGTAGACGAGCCAGTTCTCTTTGCCGTCGGGCGAAGTGAAGAAGCCGTTGTGGCCGGGCGCGTAGACGTTGTCCTTGTCATTGCGCTCGAACACGGGCTTATCCTGCTTCTGCCACGATTTCGCATCCAGCACGTCGCCACCGGCGTAGCGCAGCAGGCCGAGCTTGTAGTCCGGCCCCCAGCACGCGCTGGCCGAGTAGATGATAAAGGTGTCGCCGCCGTGCTGGAGCACCTCGGGGCCTTCGTTCACATTGCCGGTGGCGCGCTCCCACGGGTAGGTTGGCGTCGAAAGCAGCACGCGCGCGCCGCTGATCGTCCACGGGTCGCTCATCGGCGCGATAAACATGTTCTGGTTGTCGCCAACCCACGACGAAAACAGAAAGTAGAGCTTGTTGCCCGGCATGCGCAGAATGCTGCCGTCGATCGCCCAGCCGTTGTTG
>LJCR01003040.1 GCA_001399705.1 Kouleothrix aurantiaca | reverse complement strand
AGCCCAATCCGCTCGAAGACGCGCCGCTTGACGCGCGCAGGCGGCAGATCGGGGGTGGCAAGCGCATCGAGCGTGGCACGGTAGCTTTCGGCCTCGGCGCGGCACAGCGAGCAGGCAGCCAGATGCTCGGCCACCTCAGCCGCTTCGCCAGGGCTCAGCGCGCCAAGGACATAGGCTGGCAGCGAATCGGTTGGGTGGGCATTCATCACTCATACTCGCACTAGGGTTTAAGAAATAGGAGCGTGGCGGGTGCGGGTGGCTTCTGGAAATACATACGCAGGCACAGCATGGATGGATGTGCAGCAGGTTTGCGCGCACTCGCGCCGAATACAGTACAATATGCTAGATCCATGCCCGACATCTTCAAATTCGCTTCACAATCTTTGGCTATACTTCAGTTGTCGCGAAGCAATGAATGCACACGACATCGACTATAGACGAGGAGAACACAATGGAAGGCAATGGGCGCAAACTTGCATGGATCGCGATCGCGCTGAGCGCGGTGGCGCTGGTTGTTTCACTTGGCGGCCGAGCGCAGTCCTGGCACAGCTTTAACGGCCCTGCAGGTTTTTCGCAGCAGTACGAGCAGCAAGGCCCGATGATGGGGCCTGGGCAGGGCATGGGTCGCGGCCACGGGCGCGGCCAGTGGCAGCAGGCACCGCAAGCGCCGCAGCCACCGCAGGCCCCTCAGGCGCCGAACCAGCAGCAGTTCGGGCGTGGCCCGCAGGGCGATATGATGGGG
>LJCR01003037.1 GCA_001399705.1 Kouleothrix aurantiaca | reverse complement strand
GTTGTTTGTATTTGGGATAGGGGCGAGGAAATTCGAGCTAGTGGCCGATGATAAAAGGATCGAGGACTTGCATCATCAGGGCGATGCCGCGCTCCATCTGCGCATCGTCTACGGTCGCGCCGCTCACTTCCACGCTGGCGAGCCAGAACTCGGCGATCAGCCAGATCAGCTCGGCAAGGCGCGTGACGACGGCGGGATCGGATTGGGAACGGAGCACGCCGGCCGCGCTGAAATGTTCGAACAGCGCGTGGAAACCCGCAAAGCCGCGCGCGCGAACTTCGACCCAGCGCCCGTGGAGCTGCTCGTCGCGCCGCAGCAGCGCAATCAGCTCGCGGTACATGAAGCGGTATTCCCAGCCCATAACGAACGAAGCGCGCACCAGTTTCTGCAGGTCGTCCAGGCCAGGCGTGCGGTCGTCGGGCATGGCGTAGCCTGCGTCCCAGCGGGCAAACTGCTGCTCGAACAGCGCGCGAATGATTTCTTCCTTGTTGTGGAAGTGGTAGTAGAGGTTGCCCGGGCTGATGCCAAGCGCCTCGGCGATATGGTTGGTCGAGACGGCGGCGGTTCCCGACTCGTTGAACAGGCGGAGGGCGGTTGCGAGGATACGTTCACGCGTGCTCATGGGCTTTTCTTTCGTTTGGCTTCAAACCAGCTGGGGCAGGTAATCTTCGCGCAGCGAGCGGTTGTGGTGCAGCTCGTGGCCGGCGATGATCCAGGCCAGCGCCCGTACGCTGACATGGCC
>LJCR01003041.1 GCA_001399705.1 Kouleothrix aurantiaca | reverse complement strand
GCGCCACCAGCTCGGCGGTGCGCTGATCGCTCGGGCAGCTGTCAATAATAATAATTTCGTGGCCCTGCTGCGCAAGCCGCTGCAGGCCGGGCAGGCAGTGCACCAGGTCGTCGGTGCGGTCGCGCGTGCACACCACCACCGACGCGCTGGGCAGCGCGCTGGTCGGCAGTGCCTCGGCGGCATTGTGCTGCCAGAGCGGCCAGGCCGTCACCGGCACGTGCGCGCGCAGCGTCGACGGCGCGATTGAGCCGTGCATCACCGGCACCCATGCCTGCCCAACCACCTGCCCGCGCGCGCGAAAGATCACCAGTGCGCGCTCGTAGCCACGTAAGTTGCCAATGCCTAGCTCAAGCTGTTCAAGTTGTACTTCGCACACCGCGGTGCGCTGGCGTTTCTGGCGTGTTCCCATCGTTCTTCACACTCCTGCACCATCCCAAATAATCATTTTCCGAAGTTCCCACTTTTACTCGGCCTTTGCTCCCCAATCGGCCTGGAGCATCAACATCCCGCTTGAGTCCAGCCGTCGCTCGTCAACACCAATAATCATGAAATCGTGAATGTTCCAGTGGTAGTCGTACACATAGCCCCAGTCGGCCGGGTAGAAGCCCAGGTTCACGTAGTAGCGCCCCGGCTGAAGCGGCAGTGCCGGCAGGCGGCAGACCAGCCGCCCGTGCTCGCCCAACTTGCCAAATTTCGCCACCACCGAGTCGATCGATGTCTCATAGCACTTCACGCCCGACTC
>LJCR01003036.1 GCA_001399705.1 Kouleothrix aurantiaca | reverse complement strand
GATCGGCTCCAAGGTTAATGCCGCGAACCTCTAGCGCTTCGCCTGCACTCACATTGAGGGCACCCACCTCGACACGCGGCGGCCCGCCGTGCGCAGACACGCTGAGAGCATGCGACAGCGCGATTGCGCATGCCATCAGAACAACAAAAACAGAGCGCGGAGTTGAACGAAGCATGCATCACCCCATACATAAAATGCGCAGATTATAGCATACCCGCCTTTGTGCCTACACCATATGCCTGGTAAGGCGAGATGAGAGCGCCCGGTGGCCATGTATTTTTTTGCCCGAAACCTGCTCTTTGTATATGTTAGTAATCCCCGTCCAGTTTGGAGTCAGCACAACTGTATTAGGAGAACGCCATGTCCAGCGGATCTCGGGCGCAGTCGCGCGCCCGCTGGGTAGCCTTGTTGGCTGCCCTGCTCGCCATTGCATCGCTCATCACAACCGTCAGCGCTGCCGCACGACAACAAGTCGAGATTCAGATCCTGAATGTTTCAGACTGGCACGGCCAGCTTGATCCTCTTTCAATCACCGGTGTTGGAAATGTTGGCGGGGCCGCAGCTCTCTCGACCTATTTCAAGCAAGATCGCGCCGCCAACCCAAATACGTTGACGCTGACTGCCGGCGATGGCGTAGGCGCCACTCCCCCGCTGTCGGGCTTCTTCGCCGATGAACCGGCCATCAAAGCGATGCGCCTGATGGGCTTCGACGCTGATTCGCTTGGCAACCACTACTTTGACT
>LJCR01003033.1 GCA_001399705.1 Kouleothrix aurantiaca | reverse complement strand
GTTCCTGGTTCTGCGGCTCCCGGTTCCTGGTCCTCGTTGCCTGGTTCTGCGGTTCCTGGTTCTTGGTTCTTTGTCTGGGCGCATGGCAATACGCCCTCCGTTAACGCATTCGGATCGCGAAAGGTGTCGTAGTCGCAGTATTCGCCAAACAGCCAGGGTTGCGGGGGCCGGCCACGCGGCGCGAAGTAGTCGAGCAGCGGGCGGAAGTGGTGGAGGTCGCTGTAGAAATGGTAGTCGTAGAACTCGGCAAACTCGTTCAGCAGCCCGCCATACGCCTCGCCCGAGCCGCTGTTGTCGCGCACCAACGCGTCGCCCGCGTGCCCCTTCACCAGCGCGAACAAGGGCGCCAGCATTTGCGCATCGACCACGCGACTCAGCTCGCAGCCAAGCGTGTAGAGGATGATCGCCGGGTGCTGGCGGGCCTGGCGCATCAGGCGGTCGTATTCAACTGGCACCTGCGCGCGGAAAAACGGCGATGGCTGCGGAATCCACATCGGCAGCTCGACCCACAAGGGCATGCCCAGCTCGTCGGCCAGGTCGTAGTAGTAGTGCGGCGGGAACCACAGGCACAGCTTTACGCCGTTGTAGCCCAGTGCCCGCAGGCGCGCGAAGTCGGCGCGCACGCGCTCGGGGCCGGGGTTGCTGTGCAGCGACTCGGGGTACCAGCCCCACGAGAGTGCCATGCGCGGGTAGATGGACGCGTCGTTCAGCAGCAGGCGGCTGCCCTCGGCGCGCAGCGAGCGC
>LJCR01003032.1 GCA_001399705.1 Kouleothrix aurantiaca | reverse complement strand
AGTCCGTCTCGTGTGCTCGGAGATTTGTATAAGAGACAAGTGTTTTATTGTATCGTTTATCATAATTTATATTTACAGGTTAAATATATTGCCGCTCTATTTAATGTTCTGATATATATTGTTTGCGCTCAATTAGTTGCGCTCAAATTGTCAGGTAATTGAGATTTAATAATACGAGCTGGAATGCCTCCTGCTAATGAATTGGCGGGGATGTTTTTCGTAACTAAGGCTCCAGCTGCGACGATAGCACCAGATCCAATAGTGACACCAGGCAAAATGGTAGTGTGCGTGCCAATCCACGCCCCGCGTTCGATATTAACCGGCAGTGCATAAATGGATCCAGCACGAAAGTCTGGAGGTCCTTGGAGGTGGCTGGTAGTTAAAATCGAAACATAATGTCCAAGTGCGACGTTATCACCAAGTTGGATTGGCGCACCAAGATCAAACAAACATCCTAAATTAATCATTGCATTGTTACCAATATGCAAATTTTTGTAAAGAGTATGACCTCCGGTTATTATTGGCATTCCCCAAATAGTACAGCCTTGACCAATATTGAAGCCAGCAGCCCGTAATGCTAATGCCCGTATTCGACTACCAGCGTAAAATGGCAGCAGGCTGCAAATAAATTGTGCAAATTGCAAACGGGGATGATAGCCAATAACTTCTTCTTTGATTAAATTTGAAATTTTCTTTATTTGTAAATTCATTTGCAGTCTCGAACTTATTATGTATCCTCATTAT
>LJCR01003034.1 GCA_001399705.1 Kouleothrix aurantiaca | reverse complement strand
TGCCAATGCCGGGCACGCGCGTGAATGAGGCCGAATGGTTTCGCGACGAGCTTGTTGCGCAGGGCGTGCCCGCCGAGTGCATTCTGCTGGAGCCGCGCGCAACCAACACCGCCGAGAATGTTGAGTTCGCCCTGCCGCTCCTGCTCGCGCACGGGTGCCGGAGTGTCGTGCTGGTCATGTCCGACTTCGAGGGCATTCGCGCGCACCTGACGGCCAAGCGCGCCTGGCGCGGCCAGGGCTTGACGATCTACGACGCGCATGCGCCGTCGCGAGGCCACTGGAACGCCTGGATGTGGTGGCTGACGCGCGAGGGCCGCAGCCTGACGTGGTACACGGTGCCGCGCCTGTTCCGCTACCGGCTGCTGCGCGAGCTGTGGATGCGGGAGGCGTGAAGGTTGCGCGCGTGTTCTGCATTTTGCCATAAGACACGAAGACACCAAGGTTTTGTTTCCTGGAAACCTTGGTGTCTTCGTGTCTTGATGGTGAATTTGCACTCCTATGCCCCGCGCAGCTCCACCAGCTCCAGACGCTCCAGCAGCCGGAAGTAGGCAATCAGCCCGTCCGGGTCGCGCACATCGGTCTCTAGCTCGGTGAGGTCGAGAATCTCGCCCAGCGTGCGCGCGCCATCCGACCAGTAGAGCGCCACGTCGGCGGGCAGGTCCATGAACTCGCCGTGCTTGCGCAGCGCGGCCTTGGCGGCGGCGCGCTCGTCGGGCGGCAGGCGGCGCAGGCGGGGCTGCAGGC
>LJCR01003031.1 GCA_001399705.1 Kouleothrix aurantiaca | reverse complement strand
GTAGAGTCGCCGGCACAGAAGGCGGCGGCATTCCGCTGAATTGGTACGCCGCACAACAAGAAGGAGCAGGGCATGAGCGAGCGAGTGGGCTTTATTGGCCTGGGCATTATGGGCCGTGGGATGGCGCTCAACCTCCTGAAGGCCGGCTTCCCGCTGCGGGTGTGGAACCGCACCGCCGCGCGCATGGACGAGCTGGCCGCCGACGGTGCGCAGCCCTGCGCGAGCCCGGCCGAGCTGGCCGGCCAGTGCGATATCATCATCACCTGCGTGAGCGATACGCCCGATGTGGAAGCGGTGCTGCTGGGCGAGAATGGCGTGATCGCCGGCGTGCAGGCTGGCGCGCTGGTGATCGACATGAGCACGATCAGCCCGCAGGCCACGCAGTCGTTTGCGGAGAAACTGGCCGCGAAGGACGTACATATGCTTGACGCGCCGGTGAGCGGCGGCAGCGAGGGCGCGGCCAAGGGCACGCTCTCGATTATGATCGGCGGCGACGCGGCGGATGTCGAGCGCGCCATGCCGGTGTTTCAGGCCATGGGCAAAACGATCACGCACGTTGGCGGCACTGGCGCGGGCCAGACGGTCAAGCTCGTCAACCAGATCCTTGTGGTCGGCTCGATGCAGTCGATGGCCGAGGCGCTCTTGTTCGCGCAGGCTGGCGGCGTTGACCTGGAGAAAACTCTGGCGGCGGTGAGCGGCGGCGCGGGCGGTAGCTGGACGCTCAGCAACCGCGGGCCGCAGTTG
>LJCR01003030.1 GCA_001399705.1 Kouleothrix aurantiaca | reverse complement strand
GTGCAGGGCGACACCGGCGGCGTCGCGTTCGACCCGGCCAACCCCGGGCGATTTGTGGCGCAGATGCACAATGCCGACTGGAACGACGACGGCGGCGACTGGATCGGCCCAAGCTGGCGCGGCCCGGCCAGCGCGGCCTACAACGCCGAGAACGGCGCGGCGCGCTTTTACGCAAATGCGGCTGTGCTCCAGCGCCGCGACGGCGTGACGCAGCTGGCGGTTGGAACAACGCGGGTCTGGTATTCCGAGCGCTGGGGCCGCTCGCGCTGGGATGGCGCGTTCTGGCGCCGCCAGTGGGTCACGCTCCCCGGCGGCGCCGACCCGCGCGCGGGCGATGCCAACGACATCGCCACCGACGTGCTCGCGCCCGGCCCGCAGCCGACAGTGAACCCCAACGATACGTCGCTTGGGATTCGCGTGCTGCGCTGGGGCAGCCAGGATCGGCTGTACGCGGTGCTGCCCGGCGCGATCTACCGGCTCGACCGCAACCCGCCGATAAACGGCGCCTGGGCGACGACCAATATCGTCACGCGGCCCGCGCCGCCGGTGGTGGCTGCGGCGCAGCCCTGGCCGATGCCCGGTGCCAACCTGCCCGACTCTGGCGCGCTGAACGACCTGGCGGTGCACAACGCGGCAGCCGGCGCGCATGGCTCGTTCTACGTCGCCACCAGCCACCCGCTGGAGCCGATCTGGTGGTTCGACGGCGTGGGCCGGTGGTTCCCGGCCCGCCTTGGCACTACCAACC
>LJCR01000303.1 GCA_001399705.1 Kouleothrix aurantiaca | reverse complement strand
TTCAGGCGCTGCTGCTGCCCGCGCCGAGCCGTACAGGCGCGCGCCCCAGGCGCACAGGATGCCGCCGGTGAGCGCGGTCGCCAGCGCGGGCAGCAGCAGCGCCAGAAAGCGCCCGACATAGAACGCGCCCGCGCCAGCGCCGATCAGCTTCCCTAG
This sequence comes from Kouleothrix aurantiaca, assembly GCA_001399705.1. GTDB lineage: Bacteria > Chloroflexota > Chloroflexia > Chloroflexales > Roseiflexaceae > Kouleothrix > Kouleothrix aurantiaca. Next base: position 4,323 of record LJCR01000303.1, on the reverse strand, counting down.
CCCGTAGCGCCCAAATGCATACAGCGGCGCGGCCAGCAGCGGCTGCCCCAGGCCATATTTCGAAAACAGCACGCCATCGGCGCGGCGCACGGTCTGCGGGTAGATCGACGCACCTTCGGGCAGCGACACCGTGCGCTCGTCTATAATCCGCATGCTGGTGATCAGCATCACCTCGCCGTCGCTGATGAACGGCTGCCCGCCCGCGCTCAGCAGATAGATCGCCAGCAGCAGCAGCCCCGCCCAGATTGCCACGCGCCGCGCACCCGCCGGGCGGAAGGAACTTGTCGCCTGCACTACGCCTCCGCCAGCCGGTACAGAAGCGCCATGCGCACCGCCACGCCATTCGTCACCTGCGCCTCAATCACCGACTGCGCCGAGGTCGCGACATCGGGCATGATCTCGACGCCCTCGTTCATGGGGCCGGGGTGCATCACCAGGCAGTGCGGCGCGGCGCGCGCCACCCGCGCGGCGTTCACGCCGAAGAGGCGGCTGTACTCGCGCAGCGACGGCAGCAAGCCGCTTTCCTGGCGCTCTTTTTGCAGGCGCAGCGTCATAATCACATCCGCGCCGTCCACACAGTCGTCGAGGTTGTGCGAAATCGCCAGGTTCGGCCAGGTCGCCGTCCAGTAGGCCGTTGGGCCAAGCAGCGTGGGCGGGGCACACAAAGTCACTTTCGCGCCCATGGTCGCCAGCCCCCACAGGTTCGAGCGGGCCACGCGGCTGTGCAGAATATCGCCGGCGATCACGACGTTCAGCCCTTCCAGGCGGCCCAGCCGCTCATGGATGGTGAACATGTCGAGCAGCGCCTGGGTCGGGTGAGCGTGGCGGCCATCGCCGGCGTTCAGCACCGAGCCGCGGAAGTGCTGCGACACCAGGTAGGGCGTGCCGCTTTCGCGGTGGCGGATGACCAGAATGTCGGCGCCAAGCGCTTGCAGCGTGCGAACCGTATCAATCATCGATTCGCCTTTTTCCACGCTGCTGCCCTTGCCCGTCATTCCCACGACGTTGGCGGAAAGCGCGCGCGCCGCCAGCTCAAACGAAATGCGCGTGCGCGTGCTGTCTTCAAAAAACATATTCACGACGGTTTTGCCGCGCAGTGCTGGCACCTGCTTGATCGGCCGGCCCAGCACTTCTTTCATGCTGGCGGTGGTTTCGAGAATCTCCACGATCTCATCGCGGCTGAAATCGTCGAGATCGAGCACGTGGCGGCGCGTGGGCGGTGCCGATTGCGCGCGGGTTGCTGGTGCGTCGGTGGGTAGGGTCGCTTGCGTCATAGCGTTGCTCCACTTGGTAGAAAGCCGGGCTGCGCCAGTGCGAGCGCCGGCTTTATTCCGCATCGTTGCTTTCCAAACCCCGAACGATAAACACGCCATCGCCGCCGGCATCGATCTCGCTCAGGCGCGTTTCGATCCGCTCGTCGCCGGCGGTCGGCACGTTCTTACCCACGAAGTCGGCGCGGATGGGCAGCTCGCGGTGGCCGCGGTCGATCAGCACGGCCAGCTGCAGGAGCGCGTAGCCCATCAGGCCGCCGCCTTTGCCGATCTTGTCGGCGGCGTCGGCGCGCGAGCCCATGGCGAATTCGAGCAGGGCCAGCAGCGAGGCCAGCAGCATCAGCGTGCCCAGCACCGTCGCGCCGGTGAGCTGCAAATCCTCGCGGCGCTCTTGCCAGAGGATGGCCACGCCGAGCAGGCCGAGCGCCAGCGGCACCAGCAGCGCGCCCCAGCCCAGCAGGCGCTGAGTCAGTTCCAGCCAGGGCTTGCCGACCGCGCCGGCCGCGCCGGTGAGGAAAAACACGGTGGTTATTGCAGCAATTGTGATCAAGCCCAACGCGAAAAGCTCGCGCTGGTGCTCGGGGCGCAGCGAAAACTCAAAAACCGGCTGCTGCTGTTTGCGCTGCGTCGATTTACGGCTGCGTGACGCAGCAGGTTTGCGGCTCGTCGATGTGCGCTTGGCCATTGGGCGGCTCCGCATCTATGCAGGGTGCTGTGAAACGGTTCGAGGGCCGTATTATAGCACATTCGTCCGCATATGAGCGGTTTGGCGCGGGAAATACGACGCTATGTCAACTTCGCCTGCACGACAGTCGCCTCAGCCGGGCGGCGCTGTGACCCTGTTCCACGATTATAGATACCTGACCCGAAGCCACGCAGGAAACCTATCGTGACCCAGAAGCGCGCTCTTGTCACCGATGGCGCCGGCTTTACTGCCGGGCACTGCATCTTCCATCTCCTCCAGCGAGACGATACGGTTCGCACCACCACCCGGTCGCTTGGGAAAGAAGCCGCCCGAGCCGACGCGGGAATGACGGAGGGGGAGGAACTGGGCTTTGCCGCCGCCGATCTGTTGAGCGACGAAGGATGGGCGGCTGACGTGGCCGACGTCGATTGTGTGCTGCACGTCGCGAATAAAGACGACATGACCGTCCGCGTGAAGGAGCACTGCGTGTGCTGCGCGCGGCGCATGGATCTTTATTTCAATGAAGATCCATTGTTTCCAGCATAGCGATGTCATCACTTAAAAGCTGGCGATCATTTTCCGATAATTCCAAATTCTTCAATTGAGTGTACAAACTGCGAGCAAGGTCATGTTCCTCCAATATGACAGCCAATTCAATTCGTGCCGCAAGGACGCGAGCAAACTCGATCTGTGTGCCCTCTTGTTTATGCGCCAATGCACTGTCAAGGACTTTTGCCGCAGCGGCATCATCGTTATGAAAGTCACGCAATCGAATGGCTGTATTCAGTGATTTTTGGAGCGGTGTTTGCCCTGCTTGTTTATATGCTTGTGAAACAGTTTCATCTTCTTTGCCATGTTTGATAAAAATAATCGAGTTTCCCGAGACATCAGTCAGCGTGAAGCGAGTTTGCTTTGGTTTCATTCTTGAAATGCGCGGAAATCCTTTCGATGGTGTTTTTCCTAAATGATTTCGCAGGCGCTGGAGAAACAATGCATGTAGCTCTTCTACTTCGGGCATGATAATGAGGCACGTGCTAAAATTCTCTTCTGGCTTAAGCCCTTTGAGGCCAAAGAAATGCAATTCATACTCATCTTCATAACGAACAACTGCATACGCACTGGGCGCCTTCTGTCTGTACGTGACGCGGAAACCAATCGCCTGCCAAAATACCAGCATGTCATCCATTGATTCGCAAGGTAGTGCAGGAATTGTTATGACGTTACTACTCATTGAAAATGTACTCCTCATTTTAGAGCGGTTTGCAGAACAATTGACCACTCATGCGCGGCAAGAAGCGCGTTGGAGCGCGGAAAATGCAGCAGCCTTCTGCACCCTGCCGACTGCAGCCTGTTATAGAGCGGAGGTAAGAATAAAAAGTATACCTTAAAAGGAAAGTGTGCTGCTCAACATTTTATATTTCAGAGAACACGGAGAGCACTGAGTATGGCTATCAAAACTCAGTGCTCTCCGTGTTCTCTGTGGCTAAGCTCGTATTACGCGCGCGTCGCAACCACTTCCAGGTACTCGCTCGGCACTGCCAGCGTGGCGCTGCCGCCCGTGTTCGAGGCTTCGAGCAGGGCGAGCATGTCGCGCTCAAGGCCAGCGCGCCCGTCTTCATCCAGCGCGGCGAAGGCTTTCAGCATTGGGCCGTAGTAGCTGCGGAAAACCTCCAGCCAGTGCGCGGCTGAGCGGTAGCGGAAGGTGTAGGTGCGCCGCTCGGTGCGCATGGCGCTGATGCCATCGCCGAACAGCTCGCGCACGCGATCCTCGCTGCCCCACAGCGCGGGCGACTTGACGCCGGCCGGCGGCGGGACGTAGCGGCCAATGGTGCGGAATACCTGACCAATAAAGCTTTCGGGCGTCCAGCTTGCCAGGGCGATCGCGCCGCCGGGCCGGCAGACGCGCAGCAGCTCGCTGGCGGCCTGCTCCTGGTTGGGCGTAAACATCACGCCAAATACCGACATCACCGCGTCGAACGAGGCGTTGGCGAAGGGCAGATTTTCGGCGTCGGCCTCTTGAAATGCCACGTGGAGGCGCTCGGCCTCGGCTTTGGCGCGGCCATGCTCCAGCAGCGCTGGCACGTAATCGGTGGAGGTGACATTTGCCCAGCGGCGCGCGGCGGCGACGGTGGCGTTGCCATTGCCGGCGGCTACGTCGAGCACGCGCTGGTCGGGGCGGATGCCTGCGGCCTCGCACAGCATTTCGCCGGTGATGGCAAGCGTGGTGCCGATGATGGCGTAGTCGCCCGACGACCAGGTGGCCTGCTGGCGCGCTTTGACGGCTGCGAAATCGGGTTGGGTTTGGGTGGCAGTCATGTCGGTTCCTTTCAGGTGTTCGCGGTGAGGGGTTGATTGCCGGGCATGGCG